>JALYUO010000745.1 GCA_030853735.1 Chloroflexota bacterium | reverse complement strand
ATACACGAATGCGGGGAGGGTGGGCACGGGCCGGACGTGCCAGGCCGGGGCCGGCCCTGGTCCGCTTGGCCGCTGGGTGGGTCGCCGACTCCCTTCGTAGCCCATTCGTGTATTCGTGGCCCCATTCGTGGCCGGTCGGCCGGCTCCCCTCGTCACGCCGCCTGAATAGTTACGATTTCCTTTTAATGAATCCTTCGCGTCCTTCGCGTCCTTCGCGGTGAGCAAGATGGACGAACGGCTGCCCCCGCCCGTTGGCCCGCCTTGCACCGCAGGCCAGAACTTGCTATACTGAGCCGCCCAACCCCCGCGTGCGGCGGTGCGGGCCATGTAATCGCCCCTTAGTGATGAGGTCTGACCCGACTGATGCCCGCGCCTCCCCCGTCTGCCGCCGCTGAGTCCGCCGCCGATCTGCTGGTCACGCTGGTCATCCCGGCCTATAACGAAGCGAGCCGGCTGCCTGACAGCCTCGGCAAGGTGCAAGCCTATCTCGCCGTGCAGCCCTACGGCTACGAAGTCATCGTGGTAGACGACGGCAGCGCCGACGATACAGCAGCTTTGGCGGAGGGGCTGGCCGCGACGGACCCGCATCTGCGCGTGATCCGCAACGCGCACATGGGCAAAGGCGTGGCCGTCCGCACCGGGATGCTGGCCGGCAAGGGGCAGTACATCATCTATTCCGATGCCGACTTTTCGACCCCGATTGAGGAATGGGATAAGCTGCTGCCCTGGCTGCGCGCCGGCTACGACATCGCCATCGGCTCGCGCGAGGGGCAAGGCGCGGTGCGCTACAATGAGCCGAGCTACCGCCACCTGATGGGCCGCGTGTTCAACAAAGTCGTGCAGATCGTTGCCTTGCGCCAGTTTAACGACACGCAATGCGGCTTCAAAGCCTTCACCCGCGCCGCCAGCGACGACCTATTCCGCTCGGTGCAAATCTATGGCGACAACGCCGGGCTGGTGCAGGGCGCGATGGTGACGGGCTTCGATGTTGAGGTACTGTATCTGGCCCTCAAACGGCGCTATCGGGTGAAAGAGGTGCCGGTGCGCTGGTACTACGCCACCGGCAGCAAGGTCAATCCCACCCGCGACTCGCTGCGCCTGTTCCGCGACGTGCTGCACGTCCGCTGGAACGACCTGCGCGGCTGCTACTCCCGTCGCCGCCTGCCGCCGCGCAGCGAGATATAGCGCCACTGCTTCGTTTTCCCGGTAGGCGTAACTAGGGGTTGGTATCAAGGATGCTATGAGGGCCGATGTTACGAAACATACACACCTGTTCTCCACTGTCCGGGTCAGTTGTGTAGTGAAAAGTAAACCGGTGGGATTGCGTAACGCGGGCTTCCCAAATCTCATCCTGCCCCTTCATCTTTTTCACCTGAAGGGCGGGATGGCGGGGATTGTCCTTGAAGCGCTTAATTGCGGTACGTGCTCGTTCTTGAATCTCTGGTGGCAAACTTCTGAACGCTTTACTGAACGTCGGAGTCCGCTCGTAAATCACCCTTAGAGCGTCGCAAGAAAGTCATCTATAGAGGTAAAGCGTTCCACCCGGCCCGCTTGAATATGCTCATCAACTTCCTGTTCCGCCGCCTGCCACGCTGGAGTCCAGAACCATGCCTGATCCGCGCTGGTCGCTGGGGTCGTTGCACCGTCTGCACTGCTATAGCTTGTTCCTAGCACCTGACGCAGCGGCGGCTTAGTTTCGGCTTGTACCGGCAGGAACCCCGTAGTTCTCAGTGCTGTCGGCGAATATATTTGCTTCATTACACTTCTTCCTTTTCCTTGTCCAGCAAGTGTTCGGCTAGTCCGGTCAACACTCGTGCAAATTCCGGTAAACGATTGGGCGCGATCATAATGCGGCCAACACAAGGAGCGGCAATTGTTTTCAGTTCCTGGAGTTGCGCGGCTTGCTCATCGCGGTCTCCCAGCAAGATAGGAGGGATCGTTTGAAAGAAAGACAGCAGAAACAGCCCATCTACTTGTTGCAGGGTGAGTTGATTGGCGTATTGGATCGGGACAGTACTGGTAGGATCTACCACGAAAGATAGCGTGAGTGCGTCCGCATCCTTCTGATCAACGGCGGCAGTTACTTCGGTAGTGGTAACTGTTCCTTGCGCGTTTGCTTCACGATGTACCATACTATGCAGAATCTCCCACCTTACTATAAGGGTTTCTTCGTAGCATCTCCGGTATGAGGCGGATACGATATTCCTATCATAATGGTAACGTCTGCGCTTGTCAATGGGGGTTGTTCCATCGCAACCGAGTAATTGGCAGCGCCCTTACAGCACCTCCCTACACCGCCGTCGTCATGCTGTATTCCGCAGGGCAATGGCATCGCAATGAGCACGGGCGACTAGAACTCGCCGCTACCGCTACGAAGCCCGCCTACGCGGGCTGGAGTGGAGCCGGCGCACAACTAGATCGGCCGGCACGGCGGAGCTACGGTCCATCCTCGCTCCAGCCCGCGTAGGCGGGCTTCGTAGCGGTAGCGGCGAGTTCTAGTCGCCCGTGCTCATTGCGATGCACGCCGCTTGCGCCTTGACGGGCACCGCAATTGCTTGTATAATGCGGAGGAACGGTCGCCAATGGCGGCGACCTATTTTGCAGGATGGAGCAGCACCCATGATCCCGTTATCTGCGTGGGCACAATCTAACAGCATGAGTATGCGCCCTTGTGGTTGCCGGTACAGCACCGGAGGCAACTACAAGGGCGTTTGTGGCGTGCGTGTAAGTGCCGCGCAGGGTGACAGTGGGCCGCTGAGTGTCCGCGCAGTCCCCAGGGGAGAGGTGACGTTCCTGATCTAACGCTGTACCAGGATCACCCTCAACGATGACCCCCGCACTCCCCCAGTGGCGGGGTTTTTTGTTGACTAACGCGCGGGCAGCCGCCCGCGCTCTGGCTGAGGAGTGGACTGCGATGCGTATTCTTGTCACCGAACCGTTGGATGAAGCCGGGCTGACGCTGCTGGGGGCGGCTCATACCGTGGATGTGGCGCTGGGCTTGGCCCGCCCCGCCCTGCTGGCCCGCCTGCCGGACTATGAGGCCGTGATTACCCGCAGCGGCACGCCGGTAGATGTGCCTTTTCTGGAAGCCGGGCGCAATTTGCGCGTGGTGGGCCGCGCCGGCATCGGCGTGGACAATATCAACATCCCTGCCGCGACCGCCCGGCGCATTGCTGTGGTCAACGCGCCGAACGGCAACGTGCGCGCCGCCGCCGAACACACTATCGGCATGATCTTCGCCCTGGCCCGCAATATCCCGCAGGCCGACCGCCTGCTGCGCGCGGGCGTGTGGGGCAAAAACCAGTTCATGGGCAGCGAAATCGCCGGCAAGACGCTCGGCATCATCGGGCTGGGCAAAGTGGGCACGCAGGTGGCCCGCCGCTTGGCCGCGTTCGACATGGAAGTGCTGGCCCACGATCCCTTTCGCGTCCAGCAGGCCGACGGCGTAACGTTCGTGCCGTTGGCTGAACTGCTGGTCCGCGCCGACATCGTGACCCTCCATGTGCCGGCCACCTCGCTCACCCACAACATGATCGGCGCGGGCGAACTGGCCCAGATGAAGGCGGGCGCGTTCCTGATCAACGTGGCGCGTGGGCGCGTGGTGGACGAAGCGGCGGTGGTGGCTGCCTGCCGCAACGGGCATCTGGGTGGTGCGGCGCTCGATGCTTTCGCCGTCGAACCGCTCGGCGCGTCGGCCCTGCTTGATCTGCCCAATGTCATCGTCACGCCGCACCTGGGCGGCACTACGCACGAGTCCATGCGCGCCAGCGCTATTGAAGTGGCCGAAGAGACGCTGGCCGTACTGGCCGGGCGTGCGCCGCGCAACTGCTGCAACGCCGAAGTGCTGACGCATGGGCTGTGGCCCGCGCCCGCGCCCAAGCTGCTCAACAGCTGGCTGGGCTTCCAGACGGTGCTGCTGGACTGCGACAGCACGCTGACGCGCATCGAAGGCGTGGACGCGCTGGCCGCGCACCGTGGCTGCGAAGCCGAAGTCGCCGCGCTGACCGAACAAGCAATGGCCGGCGACCTGCCGCTGGAGGCCGTGTTCGCCGCACGGCTGGAACGCATCCGCCCGACCGCCGCCGAAGTAGCCGCGCTGGGCGCGCAATATGCGGCCACGTTGGTCGAAGATGCCGCCGTCGTGATCGGCGCGTTGCGCTGGCTGGGCACGGAGGTGGCTATCGTCTCCGGCAGCTTCCGCCAGGCGCTGCTGCCGTTAGCCGACCGCTTGGGCCTCTGTGCGTGTAAGATCCACGCCAACGATCTCTATTTCACGCCCGCCGGCGAGTATGCGGGCTTCGATGCGACCAACCCCCTGTGTGGCGCGGGCGGCAAAGCGACCGTGGTGCGGGCGATGGGCGGCGGACCCCAGGGCGTGCTGCTGGCCGGCGACGGCGCAACCGATGCCGAAGCCCGCCATGCCGCCGAACTGTTTGTCGGGCTGGGCGGCGTGCGCGGCCACGCAACGGTGCGCCGTACCGCCGATGTCTATATCAAGTGCGAAACGTTGGCCCCGCTGCTGGTGCTGGCCGCCGGGCGCGCCGGCTGCGAACGCCTGCTGACCCAGCCGGAATACCGCGAGGTCGTGATCAAGGGGCTGGGCCTGCTGGTACGCGGCGGCTGTGTGGAATGGAAAGACGAATATGCGGCGTTCGGCCTCAAGGTCCGCCGCTATTGCTTGGAAGGGAATTAACAATGACCACGACAACTGAGACACCCGCGCAGCAACCTGCGATCCCCGCGCAGCAAGCAGCGCTGCTACAGTCTGCACCGCAATCCGTCACCACGCAACTGCGGCTGCCCGGCCCCACGCCGGTGCCCGAAGCCGTGCGGGCGGCCGGGGCGCGCCAAATGATCAACCATCGCGGCGCGGCCTTCCATGACCTGCTGCGCGATGTGACCGAGCGGCTGAAGCCGTTCTACCAGATCAGTAGCGATGTACTGACTTTCGCGGCCAGTGGCACCGGCGGCCTGGAAGCGGCGGTCGCCAACTGCTTCTCGCCGGGCGATCAGATATTGTCGCTCACTTGCGGCTATTTCGCCGACCGCTTCGCTGATGTCGCCGTCGCCTACGGGCTGGATGTGGTGCGCCTACAGTTCGACTGGGGCCAGGCCGTAGACCCCGCCGCCGTGCGCCAGGCGCTGGACCGCCACCCCAACCTGCGTGGCGTGTTGCTGACCCACAACGAAACCTCAACCGGCGTGCAAAACCCGGTGGCGGCGGTCGGGGCGCTGGTCCGTGAGCGCGACCTGTTGTTCCTGGTGGATAGCGTGTCGGCGCTGGGGGCCGCCGAACTGCGCTGCGACGACTGGGGCGTGGATGTGGCGGTCACGGCCTCGCAAAAAGCCTGGATGACTCCGCCGGGGCTGGCGATGCTGGCGGTCAGCCCGCGCGCCTGGGCCGCCTATGAGCAGGCGCGGCTGCCCCGTTACTACTTCGATTTTGGCGCGGCGCGCAAATATCTGGATAAGTGGGAAACGCCGGCCACGCCGGCCGTGTCGCTGCTGTTTCAGTTGCAGGCCGCGTTGCAATTGATGGACGAAGAAGGCCGCGATGCGGTGTTCGCCCGCCACACGGCCCTGCGCGATCAGTTGCGGACGGGCGTGCGCGGCCTGGGCCTCGAACTGCTGGCCGACGATGCTGTGGCCTCGCGCACCGTCACCTCGATCACTGTGCCCGATGCCGGGCGCGTCTTGGTGGCTCTGCGCGAAAAAGGCGTGGAACTGGGCGGCGGGCTGGGACCGCTGGAAGGCCGCCTGTTGCGCGTCGGCCACATGGGCTGGGTCACCGCAGACGACATCGCGCAGGTGCTGGCCTGCTTGGGCGCGGTGATCTAGGCGCTACCGTCTGCCAGATAATGATCCCGCACTATGATAAATATGACTAGCTGAGGAGTTCGCACCCCCAGG
>JALYUO010000718.1 GCA_030853735.1 Chloroflexota bacterium | reverse complement strand
GTCGTCAGTTGGGGTATAGTAGTGGACATGGCGCGGCTCCTTGGGCGAATGGGGTGGATAAGAGACCTCCTATTGTCGCCCAAGAGCCACGTTTTGTCATCCACATCTTAGCTTGATACGCATGGGGGCTTGCACGCCGAAAACCCCAAGAAAGGCACCGCGCGCCCGACCACGGAGCGCCTGTTGCGGACGTTTGCACAGGTAGCGCTGACGATCCTCGCGTTGCCGACCGGGCGGCACTGGCATGTGACTCCGCTTACGGCTCTCCAACAACGGATTTTGGAACTACTCGAATGGTCACCGGACATTTACGCCTCCTTAGCGCGGAATTCCGCATAGGCGGCGAGGATTACGCGAATGGTGAGTACGTGGAGGACTATAACGGGTGGCCTACTCCCGCAACTGAGTTGGTGACTCTTGTAGAACAAGTGCATTGTTCCTGGCAACCGGTTGCTGCTTGTGTTTACCGCTGGAGTGGCCTTGACTGTAATTGCAGTCCTATCGTGGCTCCTTTTTCAGCCTAGATAACCGGCCCATTGTTCTTCAAGCGAGCGGGAAATATTAGCCGCTACCGCTTGCCGCTTTGACGAGGAGTATTGCTTATGAACACACCAATCCTAACCTGCACCGCCACCGAAGCCACGCTGCTGGTGAGCCTGCTGGGCGCGCCGACACTGCTGGGGCTGCAAGATCCGTTTGTGGGGTGGCTGACAGAGGAGATCACGGTGGCGTGGGAGCGGGCGCGGGCGGCGCTGGTGGCGCGGCGGGTGCTAGCATTGGGGATAGACGCTGCGCTGATGCTGGACCCGGCGACAGGCGTGTTGCTGCACACCTGGGCGTTTCCAGTGGCCTCGTATATCCTTACACGCACGCCGGCGGGAGGGACCACCGCGACCCACTATTTTCACATGGGGCCGCATCTGGCAGTGGAACAGACACAGGCCGGCGACGACATCACCGTAACGGGGTTGCCCGATAGGGCAGCGGTGGTCGCGCGGGTCGCGGACCTGCTGGGGATCGTGGCGCAGCGGGCGGCGCCCGGTGGGCCGGCGACCCTGCCGGAAGCCGCTTTCCTGGCGGCCCGCGCACAGGGCGCGGCCGGGGAGCGGGCGGCGGCGTTGGTAGTGTTGCGCAGGGCGGCAGTGGGGGAGGAGACGGCCCAGGCGCTGGCGGCCAGTTTGCGTCGCCCGGTGCTACACGGCGCGCTCGTGGCCCTGGCCCGGCGACCCACCGCCTGGGAAGTCGCCGGGTTGGGCCTGCTGGATAGCGCGGGCGGGCTGTGGCAGTTGCGATCTTTCACCCGCGACGGCACCGCCTGGGTGGAAGCAATCCCCACTGACGCCGGCGCGCTACGTACTGCGCTACGCCGGGCCATGTACCGAGTACTGTCCACCCCGCTGCCGGTGGGCTAGGAGACCGCCGATGCATCGGGTCATCGTGACAGTGAAGCGCGAAGGTGATGTGCGGGTGCATGATCTGGAGGTGCCGGCGGAGATCGACGCCGGGCGGCTGGCCGGGCGGATCGCTGCGGCCCTACACTGGGACAGCGACTCGGCGGGCCAGCCCGGGGAAAACCCCATAGGCGTCAAGTTAAGCGTCATGCAGCAGGGCCGCATCGGAGACAATGAAAAATTACGGCCCTCGTTATACTCGATAAGGTACGCGCCCCGAGGTCGATAATCATCGGTGCTTTCAGCCCGAAAGTTAAGCTGACCGTAGGGTGTCCCGGGCTTAAGACCAAGATACGTGTAAAAAGAGACACAGACTACCGGAAACAGTAGCCTGTGCCTCCTGCCCGCTGCGCCCCTAAACTGGTAAGGCCAAATCCTCTTCAAGCGGGTCGGGTAGCTCGTCGAGGTTCAGCACGTAATCCCCGAACCGCTGGATATGACTGGTCCAGTAGGGACTGAGCGCGCCGATATCTTCCCGCTTGACGGCGTGCCCGTCCGCTGCGATGGTGCGTAAGGCGGCCGTCATGTCCACGACGTTCTGCAAGATCACCGCATTCGCGACTAAGCCGTTGTATTTCAGCAATAGGTTGAAACTCACCCTGTCAGGCCGAAAGAGACGCTATGCTAGGGTCGGCTCAGGCACTCTTGCAACCCGCTATCGCGGCATAAATGGTACTCACAGGGTGAGTTTCAACCTATTGCTACGTTTTGCCCACGTCGTGTCCATACCCCAATCGCGTGCATATGGTGCGCCCCATCCGTCACCAATTGGGTTTTGCGGGTATGCTGATGCTTTTTGCCCGAGTAGTAGAGCTTCTGGTCCGCCCCGTCCTGCGGGCGGGCGATCCGTTGCTCGGTGGCATCCACCAACACGCGCCCGTCCGTCAACTCAGCCATACTGAACGCGGGCGGGGGCGCGGGCTGATCGGCGGACACCGCCTCCCAGACGCACGGACAGGGCAAGCACGCCTGGATGAGCGGCAACAGGCGGCGCAGATCGCGCGAGACATCCGATTGGGTCGCGCCGACAAACAGGGTGGCGACGGTTGCTTGGGGAATGTGCAAGCGCAGATAGGTGAGGACCAGCACCGTGCGGATGGGCAGCGCCAGATCCGGAGGGTGCCCGGCCCCGACGGCGCGCTGGCGGTCGGCCCGTTGGCGCTGCTGAGTGGTGTAGGTGGCGCAGCGGACGTGCATCTGTTGGACAAGCTCCCAAAATTGCTCGGCGCTCAGGCCCATAAACGCCTTGACGACGGACGGATAATCGCGCAAACTTTGTTCAGTGAACATGGGGCAACCTCCTTTGGCTACGCAGCTAACGAGGCTGTTATACCATGTTCACCACCTTATTGTGCATAAACTCTTGTGTATCATAGAGGGGGTCTCCTGTGCGGTAAAGGCGAGTGTTGCAACTTTGGCTCATGTCGGTTTAAGGGTGAAGGGCATCAACATCATGTGGATCAACTCAGGGATCACTGCTTTTAGATTGTGCGCCCACTCAAAGACGGCCATATACTGGCTGAGATACTTCTTGTTGATGCCGCGAAACGGGCGGACAAAGTTGCGTACTCCGGTCCACAGCCCTTCAATGGTATTCACATGGACTTCACGCACCCCATCGCCGTCGTCATCGCGCGCCCACTCCCGCACCCCCGGCGCATGGCACACCGTCTTATGCCCCCGCCCACTGCCCGCCACCCAGTTATACCCCCGCCACTCGTCTGTATTGAACACTCTACCGATTGTACTAGCCGACTCGCCTAGCGCCCGCAATTCGACTCCGTTACTGTGGTGCAGCACCCGCAGCCGTACTTGGCCGTTCGTCCGTCCGACTACGCCTCCCACCGGCACCCGGTCCGTATCCCACGTCCCGTGCCCGCAGCGCTTATTCGCCCATGGCCGCAGCGGATCGGTCGGGTCGGAGTGGCGGTGGCCTTTTTCCTCCGTGTTGATATACACTTCGTCCGCTTCCGTCAGTGCGTCGTTCAGCGCCGAGGGGGGAACGACGCTGCTCCAGCCGCGCCTAAATGGTGTGGCGACGGGCCAATAAATAGCCCCGGTCAATGTGCAGTTCGGCGGCCAAGTGCTTGGTCGAGACCCCCTGAGCAATGTCGCGCACGATTTGGAGCAGGAGGCGGCAACTGTAGCGGGTTTTGCTAAACACCGTGCCCGTGAAGAAGTTAAAGACGGCCCCGCAGTGCCGACAGCGATAGTCCAGGATCGGCGCACGATGGCGGCCAATGGGCACGGACCAGAGGACATCCTGGGGAAGCGCTCTGCAAAAGGCTGCTGCGCCATGACATGGAACTCTTCCAGTTCGTAAAACAGGCAGAGGTAGAAGCGACCAACAACGTAGCGGAGCGCAAAGTCAGACCAATAGCCGTAGTGCGCCACATCCGCGGAGGTAGCCGGAGTCCCGCCGGGAGTGAGACCCGATCGAGACTGCACACGCTCTATTCGAGTTGGGCTGGGCGTGGGCTGGATCCGATGACCGAATACCTCAAGATGCTCGGTGTCCAAATTCCTTTGCCCTCATCCTGAACTGTTACGATTTGTACAGTAATTGACATTGTAGAAGCTCTGTGATATAGTGCTTGATGAGGTGCATTGTGATACTCGGATAGAAGAGATATTACTACTGATTGTAGTAAGAATTCATTGCTGCGCAATAGAGCAAAAGTCACCCTGTGCGGTGCCTTGCGCCGTAGCCGCCGTGTCTGGCCGCGCGGTCCGCAACCCGATCTTGGGCGCTAACAGGGTGACTTTTACTCTATTGCATTGCTGCCTACAGCGGATAAAAGATTCCCATCCACTCGGATGTCCGTTCATCCTGTATTTTGTAATTTCTGAGAAAGGGGGTAGGACGAAACCCAACTTCCACACCGGTCCGTACAAAGCATCTCACTGTCCCTAGTATCTTTACAGTGCTAGTTGTTTCCCACAGTTACTTCCACTTTATGGAGGATCACGTACATGGCCCGCATTAAAATTACTCCTGAGCAGGTTCGCCAGGTTTCCAGCCAATTCAAGAATGCCAGCCAGCAGAGTCAGCAGATGGTCTCACAACTCCAAAGTACCATCAGTGGCATGCAGCCGGAGTGGGAAGGCATGACTCAGCAGCGGTTTTATCAGGAATTTGAGCAGTGGAAAACCTCAATGAATTCATTTGTGGTGTTGCTCAACAATATTGGTGGGCAACTGGACCAGATCGCTGGACGGTTTGAGAGCGCAGACACCGCCGGCTGATCATGTTTCCCGGTCGGTAGCCGATCCGCAACAAGGGTCGGCTACCGGCTCCAGCCAGAGCACACATCGCATCCCGGCGACGATGGGGACAAAGTGGACGGGGTACAGCTGTCGGCTACCGGCTCCAGTCATGGCGCACATCGCATCCCGCACGCCAATTTAGAACGTTGGGTAGAATTGCATGGCCGCTCCTCCCCGTTTCCAACGCACCCCGCGGCGTTACCCGCTGGTGCATCAGGATAAGATCGAGTTGCCGGCTCCGGCGGCCGCCCCCCCGGTCCCGACTACGTCATTGCTGGCTATCGCCCTACCAGTGGCCGCCACCGTCGGCGGGTTTGCGGTCATCTTTTTGGTGACGGCCAACAGCAACACCGCTGGCGGGTTGAATCCGCTCATGGCGCTGGCCTTTTCTGCGCCGCTGATGCTGGCTTCTTATCTGGTCGGCTTCATCGCCTATTTTGGACAAAAACGCGATTACCGCCGCAAAACCGCCGAGCGGGAAATACGATATCACGCCTTCTTACAAAGCCAACGCAAGGCTCTGCAGCAGGCCGTGAAAACGCAGCAGGATGAGCTGACGTTGGCGAATCCCGCGCCCGATGTATGCGTACAACGCGCCGAAACACGCGACCGCCTGCTGTGGAGTCGCGCACCCCAGGATAGCGACTTTCTGGCGATTCGGCTCGGCACTGGTACTGTGCCGTCCGGAGTGGAGATCAAACCCCCTAAAATGGACCCGGTGCAAGCCCCCGATCCATTGATTATCGAAGCGCACGCGATTAGCCGAGAGTTCATGAGTGTGAGTAATGCGCCCATTCTCGTCTCATTGCGCACCGCAGGCATCGTGGGTCTGGGCGGCTCGCGCGCGGCAATCCTCAACGCGGCACGCACGGCGATTCTGAACCTGGCAACTCACCATTCTCCCGATGAGGTGAAGATCATTGCCGTCTACCCGGCCCGCGAAGCCGCCGAGTGGGAATGGTTGCGCTGGTTGCCCCATACTTGGAGTGATGATCGGCAGCAACGCTTCCTGGCCTCCGATCGGCCCAGTGCCCACCGCTTACTGACAAATCTATATGAAGTACTCAACCGTCGCCGCCCGCCGGTTGGAGGCACCGGCCCGACCAATACCCCACTCCCGGCACTGGTGTTTATCCTAAGTGAACCGCTATTATTCGAAAACGAGCCCTTAATTCCACTGTTGCTGGGGCAAGGGGCGCAGCGCGGGGCCTATACGCTGTTTCTGGCTGAAGCCGATGCCCTACCGCAAAACTGCCAGGTCATCGTCCAGCCGGTCACCCGTCAGATTCAGCAGACCCCCGCCGCCCCTCCCTCGGGGTATATCCCGGATGACACGCCGGTGGCGCTGGTGCAACGGCTGGCCCGCGCGCTCGCGCCGTTGCGGCTCCAGCGGTTGGCAACGCCCAGTGAAATCCCCGCCGCTGTTCCGTTGCTGACCCTGCTCGGAGCAGATACCGTCGAAGATGTCAACGTTTTGCAGCGCTGGCGTGACGGATTGCCCTTCGAATCCCTTGCGGTGCCATTGGGAATGCGGGCCGGAGATGAGCCGTTGCGCCTCGATCTACACGAACGCGGGCATGGCCCGCACGGTCTGGTCGCGGGCGCGACCGGATCGGGTAAGAGCGAACTGCTGCAAACACTCATCGCCTCAATTGCTACGCACTTTGATCCACGGGAGGTCGTCTTTGTACTTGTGGACTATAAAGGTGGTGGGATGGCGAATGTGTTCGAGCAGTTACCGCACTTGGTCGGCACGATCACCAACCTGCAAGGGAATCTGGCCCTCCGCGCCCTCACCGCGCTCAAAAGCGAGTTGCACCGCCGGCAGACTCTGCTCGCCGGCGCGGGAGTCACCAATATTGACGACTATCAACAGCGCTATCGCCGCCGGCAAGTGCCCGATCCACTGCCGCATCTAATCCTGATCGTGGATGAATTTGCAGAATTGAAAGCCGAGCAACCGGATTTCATCAAGGAATTGATCGGTGCTGTGCGCATCGGGCGCAGCCTGGGCGTTCACTTGATACTAGCGACCCAGAAGCCGGCTGGGGTCGTGGATGAGCAGATCTGGAGTAACGCCCGCTTCCGGTTGTGCCTGCGGGTGGAGCGGCCCGAAGACAGCCGCGAAGTAATCAAACGCCCAGAAGCTGCGGATCTCACCACGCCCGGTCGCGCCTACTTACAGGTCGGCAACGATGAGGTTTTTGAAATTTTTCAGAGTGGCTGGGGCGGAGCCGGCTATGTACCGACTATCCATGGAGGACGGGCCGTACCGATCATCCGCGAGGTGGCACTCGACGGCGTGCGCCGGTCGCTGCACAGCCTCGGCCCCGGCGGGCCAAGCACCGAATCGCACTTACAGGCACTGGTACACTATATTCACCGCGTCGCCACCGCCGAAGGCTATCGCCGGTTGCCGGGCCCTTGGTTGCCGCCACTGCCGGAGCTACTGACACTCGACGAGATCCGCCCAACGGAAGGTTGGAACGGCCAGACCTGGGCACCACCCATGACCTGGATCAGCCCGGTCATCGGACTATTAGATGACCCGGCGCATCAACGCCAGGAGGCACTGGCGATGCCCCTCAGTGAAGGCCATCTGGCAATCTACGGCCAGCCCGGCATGGGTAAAACTACCCTGGTCCAAACCCTCATTACATCCCTGGTGTTGAATCACTCGCCCCAAGATGTGAACCTCTACCTGCTCGATTTCGGCTCGCGGCTCCTCACCCGCTTTCAGCCATTACCCCATGTGGGCGGAGTAGTCTTACCCGATGATAGCGAAAAATTCAATCGCTTGCTGATCCTGTTGCAACGTACCCTCAACACGCGCAAAGAGGAGTTCGCGCGTGCCCGCGTCAGCACGCTGCCGGCTTTCCGCCAGGCAATGCACGAGCCGGTGCCGGCCTTCGTCATTGTAATTGATAACTATCAGGCGCTGACCGCTCTCTACCCGGATGCCGAGGATGCGCTGCTGCCTCTAGCGCGCGAGGGCGCGAATTTCGGCCTGCACTTGGTACTAACCAGTACTGCCCCCGTTCGCACTCGTATCGGCAACAACCTGACCCTGGCGGTCACGTTTGCCCTCACCGACCGTGGTGAGTATGGTTCGATTGTGGGGCGCACCGGTGGCTTAGAACCTCCACTGGAACCTGGCCGGGGGTTGGTCAAAGGGAATCCCCCGCTCGAGTTTCAGGCGGCCCTGCCCATCGGGGGCCTCGATGAAGCCGCACGTAGCCAGGCGCTCGAAACCCTGATCTCCGATCTAACTGCTGCCTGGCGTGGTGCGCCGGCCCCGCCTATCGCCATCTTGCCCGTCCGCGTTGCGCTCGATGCGCTGCTGGCTACTCCGCCGGCCCTCGATCCGTTTCTGGTGCCAATCGGCGTCGACACCGACGACCTCAGCCCCTTCACGGTCAGTCTCCGCGATGGCCCTCATTTCTTGATCACCGGGCCGGCCCAGAGTGGCAAGACTACGCTACTGCAAAGCTGGTTGCTGGCGTTGCTGAGTCGTTGCCCGCCGCAACGGCTGCACCTATACCTGGTGGACTTCCGCCAAAGTAGCCTGCTGCCATTGGCCGATCTACGGCGCTATGTCAAAGCCTATATCTCCGACGAACGTGCGCTGGCCGAAGCGCTCACCGCCATCGGCCAACAACTCCAGCAGCGCCAGCAGGAAATGGATACCGCACGGCGGGCCGCTGGGGGTATCCTGGACGAACGGGCTTTTCTGACCCGCTACCCGGCGCTGGTCCTCGCGGTGGATGACTTTGATGCGCTACGGGACCGGATACAGCCCGAGAGTAAAGATGCGCTGGAGCGCTTGATCCGCCGGGATCGGCACCTGGGGGCGCACCTGCTGCTGACGGCTCCCGCCGCCGAGGCCCGCGTCAGTTACGATGGTCCGTTGAAGGCGCTGCGTGATAGCCAGATCGGCTTCATCCTCGGCAGCAGCGACCACGACGATCTGCAAATCTTCAACGCCCGGCTGCCGGCGGGAGAATCCGGCAAACTCTACGCGCCCGGCCAGGGGCTCTATGCCTGGCGGGGCCGGGTACGAAAACTTAAAGCCGCCCGCGCACAGAGCGATACGGAAACGCTGCGCGACTGGGTGGTGCGGTTAGAGCAAACTCGCGGCTCAGTGCCGCGGCGCTGATCAGGAGGAACCGGAGGAAGCTATGGTACGTATCCTTGTGGACCCCGACCATTTACAGGCATTGGCGGCGCGGCTGCAGAGTGCCGCCCAGGAACTCGAACAGCGGAGCCAGACCCTCGGAACCGTGCGGTCGTCGCTGGATATGCAGGTGCGCCAGCGAGCGAACGTAGAGGAGGAGATCGGACAGGCGGTACAAACCGGCCACAGCTTGGTGGAACGCGCCAACCAGATGGCAACCTTCCTCACGAGCAAAGCCGCGCGCTTCCGCGAAGCCGATCAGGCGGGGGTCAATGGGATGCCACATACCCCAATCCCCCCCTTCCCGCTACCGGTGCCGACTCCAACTCCCCGGCCGTGGCCGGCGCAACCTGTTCCACATACCCCGATGCCGCCACCTCCACCACATTCCGGCAATGGCGGGGGGGGAGCGTCGGGCGGAACGACATCCAGCGAGGGGCCGACACCGGTGGCCCTGCATGACGGAGTTAATCCTAGTAACTATTCGAGCTGCGCGATCTATGCGCAAACGCGGCGACCTGATCTAGGATACACGGGTGGTGCGGGGGGCGCTGCGGATTACCTGACTAAACCAGGACTGACGCACTACCAGATTACAGCGAACGATACCAATTTGCAGGATCGGATTGCCACTGGGTATGCCATTGTCTGGGATCGGAATAACCCATCGCTGGCAGGAACCCCTGGCTACACCTACGGACATGTGGCGATTGTCGAGCAGATCTATCCCGACCATGTAGTAGTAAGCCAGGCTAACTGGCCGGGGCATCCCACGATGAGTATTTCTCGCGATCAACTGGAGTCGCTCTATGTCATACCAGGAAAGTCCTAACGGAACGGTCGTGGGGATTATTGACAGCGCGTTTGAAAATGCCGGTCTATGGGATTCGCTGTAGGTTAGCTTGGGAGGTTGATTAGATGGTTGCTACACCGACCGCAACTACACAAACCCACTATACGAACGAAGAATTGTACTATCTGGGGACACTACTCCAGGTTAACGATATGCTTGGTATCACCGATCCATATCCTGGATTCCTGGCTGATGAAATTACCGAACACATGGCGGCGATCAAAGAGGTACTCCTCCAACGCGGCGACTTAGTAACGGATGGCAACGGGGAAGTGCGGCTGGGAGCCGCACTGTCCGCACTGGTAGATGCCGTTGCCGCATCCTCTGAGTCCTTGATGATTTCCACTAGCACCTACCCAACCCCGGATGCTACGTGGTTTATCCATCGGATCCCCTCCGGCGGCGTGGTACAAGCCGGGCAACCCGATGGGCGTATTGATCTACAAATGGTGCCGGAAGCGGACACCGCCCGCCGTGTGCAAGATGCGTTAGGACCAGTTGTCTGGCCGGCTGCGCCCGGCCCGGCCTTCCTGATGGCCGAATCCGCGCTCACGGAGGCCCGCACGCAGGCCGAAGCGCACAAGCAAGCCACCTGCCGCACTTTCCTGAGCACGCAGAAGATTCCGCCGGAGGCGGTAGGGGCCCTGATCGAAGCGTTGGGGCCGGGGCGCCGGGCCGGATCGGTAATAACTTTGCTACGCACCCCCCGCACAATGCGCTACGGCCCCAGCGTGATGTGGTTGGGCGGGCCGCACGGGGCCTGGCGCTTGCAACCTGTGGAGCGAGACGGCCATCCAAGTTCTTTGCGGTTCTTCCCCACCAGCACACCCGATCTGCGTGAGCAGCTACGCCGGCTGGCGCTCCGGCAATCGGTGACCACCCGCTCAGAGGTATCGAATGCCCTATGACATCATGGCGACCGGGCAAACCCCGGCACTGATTATCTATTTGCTCGACATTAGCGCCTCGATGTCGAAGCCGCTGGGCGCGGGCCGCCGGATCGATGTGGTGATTGACGCGCTCTCGGCGGCGCTACGGCAGATGATCTACCGCTCAACCAAAGGCACCCGGATTGCACCGCGTTACCGGGTCGCGCTGTATGCCTACAGCGATGTAGTCTACGATCTGCTGGGCGGGGCGCGACCGGTGAACGAAATTGCCAGCCTCGGAGTGCCGGACCTCAGCCCGTTGCGCACGACCGAAACCGCGAAGGCGTTTCTGAAGGCCGAGGAACTACTCCAGATCGAGTTGCCTACCCTGCAAAACTGCCCGGCTCCGCTCATCTGCCACATGACTGATGCCGAATACCATGATTATGGCGGCGATCCCGAACCGATTGCCCAACGCATTATGCGTATGCGGGTTCCCGATGGACCGGTGTTGATCGAAAACATTTTCGTTTCCGAGAATATCCTGCCGGATCCGATTACCGACCCCTTCCAGTGGCCGGGCGTGACGGCAAGCACGCCGCTGACTAATCCCTACGCCCAAAAACTGCGCGCCCTGTCGTCCGCTATCCCCGAAAGCTACCGGGCTATGCTGATGGAGAGCGGCTACCACTTGGCACCCGGTGCCCTCATGTTACTACCGGGTACCAACCCGGAGATGGTTGGCCTCGGCTTCCAGATGTCGACCTCCACCCGCGCCTGACCGATGCCCGTTTGAGCAAAGGAGTTCCGGCATGGCTTTCACTCCCAACGTAGGACAAGAACTGCACATTGATGGGGCCGGCTTGCGGGTGGCTCCCCACCCCGGCGCGCCCCGCTTACCTTACGGGCAGACCGGTCGCCAGGGTACCGTCTACCGGTTGGACGGCCCGGCGAAATCCCATGCGCTGAAGGTGTTCAATGTGGCCTACCGAGTACCCCGCTTGGCCGGCTTGGCGCAACAGTTGGCCCCATTTGCCGAACTGCCCGGCCTAGCAGTCTGCCGGCGCAACGTGCTCACCCGCCCCCACCACGAAGCATTGTTGGCCCAGTATCCCGACCTCGCCTACGCAATGCTGATGCCGTGGATCGCCGGGCCGACCTGGCTCGACATCATGTATGGACGGCAGGCCATCAGCGCGACCGATAGTCTGACGCTGGCCCGTGCGCTGGTCGAAGTGCTGACGGCGATGGAAGAAGAAGGGTTAGCCCACTGCGATCTAGCGAATGCCAATATCATTCTGCCGCTCCTGAACCCGGATGGACCGGGTAGTGAACCCCTGACTCTCGTGGATGTGGAGCAAATGTATGGGCCGGGCCTGGAGCGCCCAACCGCCTTACCCAGCGGCACGTTAGGGTACACGCACCGCGCCGGTGGGCGTAGCCTCTGGAGTCCAGCGGGGGATCGCTTCGCGGGGGCTATCCTCTTGGCCGAGATCCTGTGCTGGTGCGACGGCCGCGTGCGGGCGGCGGCCTGGGGCGAAACGTATTTCGAGCCCCCCGAATTGCAACAAGCTGGCGACCGGGTACGTACCCTCGAAACTGTGCTGGGCATGCTATGGGACCGCGAGGTGCTACGCCTGTTCCGCCAGTGCTGGAACAGCGATAGCCTAGCTGATTGCCCCACCTTCGGGGAATGGCTGGTCAGCCTGCCTGACCGAGCACTGACTCTACCGCACGGAGATATACCGGTATCGGTCGTCCCGGCGGCCCCGCCACCCCACCCCACCCCGCCTCCGCGAGTACGGCCACCGGCCCCCACCACCGGGCCGCAAGCCGCGCCGCCGCGACCGATGACACCGCCGGGGCGACCACCGGCGGAGGTTCCGACAGAGCGGCGGGGTAGTCGGCCCGCCGCCCCGCCCCTGGGGAGCCAACCGGCGCCGAAGCCGCCCCCAGTGGCACCTCCGCTCCCGGTGGTACCTCCCCCAACCGGGGCGGGCGCGCCAGTGCCGGTCCCCCGGTCGGGAGCCGAAATACGGCTAACAGCCGGGGCGCAGTGGGAACATCCCGGAGCCGGTGGCCTGGCCTATGCGCCTGATGGTCGCACCCTGGCCGTGGCCGGGGCGGCTGGGGTCACACTGTTGAACGCCGCCGGGTTAACCAATCCGCGCTGCTTGCTGGGCGGCACCTGGGCGGGGTGCGTCGCCTATGCACCGGATGGTCGTACCCTGGCGGCTGGAAGCTTGGACGGCACCGTCCGCCTCTGGGCCACCGGCCCTGGGATCGAATCCACGCGGCCCACGCAGACCCTGAGCGGGCACGCCGGCTGGGTGCGTACACTGACCTATGCACCCGATAGCCAAACGCTAGCGACCGGCGATGATCGCGGCCAGATTCACCTCTGGGCCGCCGACGGCACCCGACGACGCAAGATCGCAGCGGGGCGTCAATCGGTGTATTGCCTGGCCTGGGCACCCAACGGGCAAACATTGGTCGCCGGTTATGCCGATGGGACGGTGTGCATCTGGCGGGTCGGCGACGGCACCTTGTTGCAAACGATTCCTCCGGCGGGTGGGCCGGTGTGGAGCCTCGCGCTGGCCCCCGATGGTGAAGTCGGATTCTCTGGCGAGGCCGATGGGCGGATACGCCTCTGGCGCACCACGAATGGGCGCACCCTGCATGAGGTTCACGGTCACCAGGGGGCTGTCTATAGCTTGATCTGCGCACCGAGCGGCGACTGGCTGGCGTCGGGCGGCGAAGACGGCACCATTCGGATCTGGCAAGCGCGCAACGGAGCACGCCTCGGCCAGATCGCCGGGCATAGTGGCTGGGTTCGCGCCCTTGCCATCGCGCCGCAAGCGCCGCACCTCTCGTCGGTGGGGCGCGATCACACCGTTCGTCTTTGGACTACGGCGCCATAGCCGCTCGCCACACTAGCACGGAGAAACACGCGCATGGATGTCACAGGTGGGACGCTTCTGAATGCCGGACAGGAATTAGCCATCGAGGATAGAACCTACCGGGTTGCCGGCGATCCAACCGCCCCCGCCCGCCCCTGGCACGTGCCGGGAACTCAGGCCGTCGTCTATCGGTTGGATACAGCCCTAGGGCCGTGGGCGCTGAAGGTATTTCCAGCGGCCCGGCGCACCCCGGCGCTGGTGGCGCACGCGGCGCAGGTGGCGGCGTTGGCCGACCAACCGGGGCTGGCAGCGGCGCGGCGTACCGTGCTCACCGCCCGCCGCCATACCGCCCTGTTGCGCGCTCACCCCGACTTGGCGTACAGTGTGCTCATGCCCTGGCTCCCCGGCCCCACCTGGACCCGCGTGCTCCAGACCCGCCGACCCATTGCCCCCGCCGAGAGCCTAGCCCTAGCGCAGGCACTCGCCGGCACCTTCGCGGCGCTGGCCGCCACGGGATGGACGCACGGTGCGCTGGCCGCCGCGCATCTGCTGTTGCCCGCCCTGGCCCCCGGTGCCACCGGCAACGAAGCCGCGCCGGTCGAACTGATCGGGCTGGATCATAGCACCGGGCCGGGGGTGGCAACCTCTCCATTGCCCGCAGTCCCCGCGCCCAGCTACCAGCGGCCCGGCGGGGGGCCGGGCGAGCGTTTCGCTGCCGGACTGTTGCTGGCCGAGATCCTGGGCTGGACCGAAGGGTTGGTGCGGGCGGCAGCGTATGGGGCCGGCTATTTCGATCCCGCCGAACTTGGGCAGAGCACCGAGCGCCACCGCCGGTTGGAAAGCGCCCTGCGTGGGCGCTGGGGGGCCGACCTCGCCGCCCTCTTCACCCAGACTTGGCGTAGTGGTGACGATGGCGGCTGCCCCGCACCTACCGCCTGGATCGCCGCGCTGCCCGACCACCCACCTGGCTCGCGCCCCACGCAGCTCCCCTTGGTGATCGCGCCGGCGGTCGCAGCCCAACCCGCCCCCCTGCCCCCGCCGGAGCTGCCCCCCAACTTGCTGCCTGGGATCGAACCGGCCCCGGTGCTACCCCCGCCGCCTGCCACCCTCGGCCCGGCCCGGCCCGGCCCGGTGACGACTGCGGACGAAGGGCCACCACGCAGTGTTAAACCGGCGACCCCGCCGCCCGCTCATTCTGCCGGTCAAATCCACGATCTGGCGGCACGGTTTGAGGCCGGATTGGCTGCCCACGGGCGGGGCGACTGGTCGGCGGCGCGTGACCATTTGCAGGCCGTGGTCCAGGCCGCGCCGGGCTACTATGGGCGCGGCCAACGCGCCGCCGACCTGTTGGCCGATGCGGAACGCCGCCTCCCGGCAGCCGCAACCACCTCGCCGGCGGTGACTGCCCGGCGGGGTGGCGCTAGGGGCTTCGCGGCCGGGGCCGTGACCTTGCTGCTGCTGGTGTTGCTCGGCCTAACTTTTAGCGGCACGCTGCTGGGCGGCCACAGCACACCGACCCAACAAACCGCGACCGCCCTGGTCGGCGCACAACAGACCGCGATAAAGGCGGGCGATCCAGGGGCGCAGGCTACCCTCGCGGCGGTGTATGCTCAGGTAACGGCGGACACAGCAGCCACTGCCGAAGCGGGGGTGGCCGCCACCGCGACGGCCCTTACGACCTCCCTGGATCTCACCTCGATCATCGAGTTCGGGAATATTGCCGCCACCCAGACGGCCATGGTTGCCCAGGCCACCGCCGCCGCCGGCGCTGTGG
>JALYUO010000694.1 GCA_030853735.1 Chloroflexota bacterium | reverse complement strand
TTGACGGCGGCACGCCCGGCTTGACCCCGCTGAAAGTCTCGCCCCGTCAGCGCCTGGACGACGTGCTGAAGGCGGTGGATGCGATGCCCATGGGCGGCACCGACTGCGCCCTGCCCATGCTGTGGGCACAAAAGCAGAAGATCGCTGCCGATGTGTTCGTGGTCTACACCGACTCGGAGACCTGGGCGGGCAAAATCCATCCGACGCAGGCGCTGCGCCAGTACCGCCAAGCCACCGGCATCGCGGCCAAGCTGATCGTCGTGGGTATGGTCAGCAACGGCTTCACCATCGCCGACCCCGACGATGCAGGCATGATGGATGTGGTCGGCTTCGACACCGCCGCGCCGCAGGTGATGGCCGATTTCGCGGTCGGTCTCTAACGGGACCGACATAGAACTGAATACACAACTGAATATAGCGGAATAGCCCACGGGGCGGCCCCATTGCGGAAGTGGGGCCGCCCCGTGCGGCGTTTGCACCGGTCACTACAACGTATCTCAACACGGAGACACGGAGACACGGAGATTTGCGAGCATAATTACTCAGTGTGCTTACGAAAAAGGAGTCTGTCATTCTGAACGCAGTGAAGAATCTGCCGACGCGCAAACCGCTTTAATGTCGGTGAATGACTTGGCCCAGAGTACGCCACTCGGTAGACCTTTAACCACCCCACTGGATTCTTCGTTGCGCTCAGAATGACAAGGTTTTGCTTCTTGTCGCCGCCAGTCTCAACAGTTACTATGGCGATTTAGCTGGCACAGACCCCCAACCTATGCGATAATAGCCCTATGCTAACCCTCACTCCCACCCTGGCGCGGCGGCTGGCGATCACGCGGCAACGGCTGGCCGGGCCACGACCTACGCCCGATGCGGCGGGCATCCTGGCGACCGTGCGCGACCTGGGCTGCCTACAACTGGACCCGACGCGCGCCGTGGAACGCACGCATCTGCTGGTGCTGTGGAGCCGCCTGGGAGCCTTTGACCCGGCGGCGTTAGATCAGTTGCTGTGGCAAGATCGCAGCCTGTTTGAGTTCTGGGCGCATTGCGCGTCTATCGTGCTGACCGAGGACTACCCACTCTATTACAGCGCCCAGATGCGGGACTATGCGAAAGGGGACAGTGGGGGAAGCCACAAAGTCCGCACCTGGATGGCCGATAACCACGCATTGCACGACTATATCCTGGCCGAGTTGGCGGCGCGCGGGCCGTTGCGGAGTGGCGATTTTGAGGATCGCGCCGTGGTGCCCTGGCCGTCGTCGGGCTGGACCAATGCACGCAATGTGGGGCGGATGCTCGACTTTCTGTGGTCACAGGGGCACATCATGGTGGCCGGGCGCAAGGGCGGGCAAAAGCTATGGGATTTGACCGCCCGTTGTTTGCCCGCTGCCGTCTTGCAAACCGATTTGTCCACCGCCGATATGGTGCGGCAAGCCGCGCAAAAATCGCTACGGGCGCTGGGCGTGGCGACGGCCCGCGACATCAGCAATCACTTTATGCGCGGCTGCTACCCCGGCCTCGACACGGCGCTGGCCGCATTGGAGGCCGAGGGCACCATCCAGCGCGTGCAGATAGCGGACGCGCGTGGCGAGTGGCCGGGACCGTATTGGATGCACACCGCCGATGCGCCCCTGCTGGCCGACTTGGCCGCCGGAGCCTGGGAACCGCGCACCACCTTGCTCTCACCCTTCGACAACCTGATCTGCGACCGGGCACGCACCGAGCGGCTGTTCGGCTTCCGCTATCGCATCGAAATCTATGTGCCGCAGGCCCAGCGCGAATACGGCTTCTATGTGCTGCCGATCCTGCACGGCGACCGGTTGATCGGGCGGGTTGACCCCGTGATGGACCGCAAGCAGGGGGTGCTGCGGATCAATGCCGTCTATGCCGAGCCGGACGCACCGGCGGAGGCCGCCCCCGCTGTCGCCGACGCGATCCGGGAGTTGGGCGCGTTTCTGGCCGCCACAACCATCGAGTACAGCAACCGCGTACCAGCTATGTGGGCGGATACGCTGGGGCAGGGGGAGAATACCGCATGATCGATCTCGAACAATGGATGCGCGAGGCGCTGCAGCACCGGCGCGAACTGGAAGCCGAGGGCTACTACTTCCTGGGCAATATTGACGACGATGCGGCCTATCGCTTCAGCCAGAGCCTGCTGCTGATGGCGGCGGCGCGGCGCGGCGACCCCAGCACGCCGATCACGATCTATATCAACTCCGGCGGCGGCTCTATTGGCTCCGGCATCGCCATGTTGGAGATGATCTACAAGATGCGCGCCGAGTGCGGCGTGACCATCAACACCGTCGTGACCGGCTATGCCTATTCGATGGGCGCGATTGTGTTTCAGGCGGGCGAGCGGCGGCTGATGGGTGCCTATTCGACGTTGATGTTGCACAGCCCGCAGTGGACGCTGTCCGGCAACGACCAGCGCATTTTCAGCGACTTCGCGGTGCTGGCCGAGCATTACCAGAGCATCGTCGCCAACCTGTTTGCCCAGCGCACCGGCACGCACGACGCGGCGTGGTGGGAAGACTTTATCTACTCTGGGCGCGACCGCTTCCTCACCGCCCGCGAATGCCTCGACCTGGGCCTCGCCGACGGCCTCTACGACGGGCACGACCTGCTGCCGCCCATGCCGGTGACGGCGGCAGAACCGAGTTAAGCAGGGTCGGACACGCAGCGACACTTGCCTTGACAACCCCCCAGGCGTGCGCTATCATACGCTTGGATCGGTAGCGGACCCAACTGGCCCGCCCCTTCGCCGGCCCCGGCAGGGATGTTGCGCCGCCACAGGAGACATACCGCGCATGGGTGAGCTACAGAGCGCGTCAGTCACGCTGGCCGAAATCATTGCCTACATCAAACAGACCGAGCAAACGGGCTGCCTCCATGTTCGCCTGCCGGCCCCCGCCGCCGATGCCGGCAGTCCGGCCACCCTGGTGTTCGCGCAAGGCCGGTTGCTGGATGCCCGCCAGGACGACGAGAGCGGCGATGACTTGGTGTACCGTCTGTTGGGCAATCGCACAGCCACCTATGCGTTCGACCGCCTGAGTGCCGACGCGCTGCCCGCCACGCGCAGCATTAGCCGCCTGCAAGAACTGCTGGTGCTGGCGACTATCGGGGTGCTGGCGGAAGAGGATGCCGCGCCGCCGTCCGCCCAGCAAACACAGGCGTTCACAGCGGCGCTGGACGCACCGGATGCGCCCGCCGCTACACGGGCTCCCGCCGCCCCCGCCCTCCCCCCAACCCTGCGCCCCCCGCGCCCGTTCCGGCGGCGCAATATGATCCCCTTGCCGCCGGGTGATCTCTTGGAGATCGATGTACCAGTGGGCGGCGGGCTGATACCGATCCTCGACCGCTTGGAGCGCGACGAGGTCTCCGGCTATGTCACCTGGTTCTCCGACACCGCCGAAGGGTTGCTGCTGCTCTATCTGGGCCAAGTGATTGATGCCCATTGGGCCGAAGTCCACACCCCAACCACGTTGGCCGATGGGCACGCCGTCCGCCATTTTGCCGCCGCCGCGCTGGCCGAGCGGGATGCGGACCGCGCGGTCGCCGTCTATCGGCTGGACCCCGATTTTGTCTGGAGCTACTCGGCGCTGGCCTATAGCGCGCCGCGATCCAGTATGCAAGGCATGGATCATGTGCGGCTACCGGCTTTGCTCGCCCGACTGACGGCTGAGGGGCAGACCGGCTGCGTCAAAGTGGTCGCCGGCAACCAGGCGGCCTACCTGTTCCTGGGCGGCGGGCGGCCGTTGGGCGAGTTTCGTGCCTTGCCCGACGGGCTAGAAAGCGCGCCGGGGCGGGCCATGACCCTGGTAAACCAACCCGGCAGCCTGGTAGACCTCTACAGCGCCCCTAGCCCCGCCGAACTGCTGGCCCTCAACGCTGCGGCTTGGCCGGTAGAGCGCGTGGCCGACGAACTGCGCCGCACGGCGGTCGCCGTGCTGGGGGTCAAAGCCGGGCAAGTGCTGACGCTGATCAACGGCGCGGGCAGCGACCCGCGCGCGCTGACCGCCGCCTGTGAGCGCGCCAAAAAAGCCACGCGCGTGTTTATTGGCCCCGACAAACACGCGGAACTCAGCCGGCGCATGGATCGCCTGCTGGCCCACCTGCAATGAATACGGGATAGTGTTTAGTGTTTAGTGTTTAGTGTTTAGTGTTTAGTGTTTAGTGTTTAGTTCTGGCGACCGACGACTGACGACTGGCGACCGACGACTGGCGACTGAGGAATTAGCTGAGTTTGTGCAATGACAGTAACTGAGGCGGCGACAGCGGCGGGGTTAGCCGGGTTTGTGCGCGGTTTGCCCGACTGCCACACGCCGGAGGCCGCTTTGCGCCAGACCCTGGCGACGGCCCTGGCGCTGACCGGCGCGCCGGCGGGCGTGGCGTGGGCGGCGGGCGTGGAGC
>JALYUO010000677.1 GCA_030853735.1 Chloroflexota bacterium | reverse complement strand
GTTCGCACCTGGGGGTGCAAACTCCTCAGTTGCTGGGACACTGGTAGCACCACAATAAACCGTGGTGCGACATTTTGCAGGCACGAACTTGTGCGCTAAATTAGGCACAACCACGGTTTAATATGGTGCTACCCTCTTTCATCATTTCTAGATCATTATCTGAATTACTATAGCACCGTGCGGTACTAGGACCAATGGGTAGCGGTGTATAGTACTTTTTGGCTAGAGTAATTGGCGCGAGCGAGGCCGCGTGTCAGTGCTTTTGTCAGTAAAGGGTGCTATGATAGCAGCAGGTTGTTCCCTAATGTATGCGCGAGAAAAATCCCGCTTTGGCAGGACGGTCTAGGCACGAACCGTCCGGCAAAGCCGGCTGTTGACCCCCGCCCATACGCCGGGCCGTCGGCACAGGGCAACTGCCCGCCTAACGCGGGCTGAGGTTAGGTCTTTTAGTGATGGAAGGATAAAAATCACCGATGCGAAAAACGGCTTCGTTCCTGGCTGGGCTGGCCGCCCTGGCCCTTACCGTCACATCGTATGCGCCCAACGTCTTTGCCGACCAGCCCGATGCGGCGCAAGGCAATGCGTTCCATGCGATCATCGCGACCGGCACCACTGCCGGCGCGCCCAGCAAAGGCGATACGGCGACCCCCAATCGCCCGGCGGCAACCAGCAATCTGGTCTACCACACTAGCGGCTCGGTCCAAGTGGGCACCCATCACACCTACGCCATCTACTGGGGCAGCAGCTTCAGCACCAACTACAAGAGCATCATCAACGGCTACTTCGCCAACGTCGCCGCCGATAGCGGCCACAGCAGCAACGTCTACTACAGCGACACCCAGTATTACCAGACCATCAGCGGCGTGAAAACCTTCATTAGCTATAGCGAACAGTACAAAGGATCGTGGAGCGACACCGTGCTGCCCAGCAGCAGCGGCTGTAGCAGCACCGCCGGCGGCACGACCAAGTGCGTGAGCGATGCCCAGGTGCAGGCCGAAGTCACCAAAGCGATCAACGCCAATGGCTGGCCGCGCGGGCTGACCAACCAGTACTTCGTCTTCTTGGGTAACGGCATCAGCACCTGCTACGATAGCAGCAGCTGCGCCTTCACCGCCTTCTGCGCGTATCACTCGAACTACGGCAGCGGCTCCGGCAACACGCTGTATGCCAATATGCCCTACACCGGCCACAACCTGAGCGCGTGCAGCGGGGCCAGCGGCTCGCCGAACGGCGATGCCGGCGCGGATGCCACGATCAGCGTGACCTCGCACGAAGCGAATGAGACGATCACTGATGCGCTCGGTAACGCGTGGTATGATCGCAGCGGTAACGAGAACGGCGACAAGTGCGCCTACAACTATGGCACCCGCCTGGGCACCATCAACGGCGGCGACTACAACCAGAACATCGGTAGCGGCCACTACGAACTCCAACAAGAATGGAGCAACTACAGCAGCCGCTGTGTCTTGACCGGCAAGTAAGCCTACTCCGGTCGCGCTCGCCCCGCCGGTCGTCACTGGCGGGGCGTTGCTTTGTGTGCTAAGATAAGGTCCAGATGACCGGCATGGAACCCTAACGGTAGAGGAGCAAACTATAATGCGAAAAGCAATATTACTGGTAGTCGCGTTGCTGGCGCTGGCGGGAGCCGGGCGTGTGGCGGCGCAAGGGGGGCTGTCACAGGCTGCCCTGCTGGAACAAAACGGGTCGGGCGAGAGCGGCCAAGTGGTGCTGACCAGCAACGGCACCGACAGCACGCAGGTGGAGATCACGCTCACCGGCGCGACGGCGGGCAAGACCCAGCCCGCCCATGTCCATGCCGGCTCCTGCGCCGCGCTGAACCCCACCCCGGCCTACCCGCTGAACGATGTGGTGGACGGCCATTCGACCACCGTGCTGAAGCTGCCGATCAGCGACCTGCTGGGCGGGCGCTATGCGGTCAACATCCACGCTTCGGCGGCGGACATCGGCACCTACGTGGCCTGCGGCGATCTGACCGCGCTGATGAACAACGGCGGCCTCAATCCAGGCGCAGGCGGCGGCACAATGCCGGCTACCGGCCTGCCGCTCACCCTGCCGTTAGCCGCGCTGGGTAGCGCCGGCGCGCTGCTGTTGCTGGCCGCCGGGCGACGCTTGCGCCGCACCAACTAAAATGGTGAAAGAGGGGAGTCAGCACCCCAGGTGCGAACGATGCGCCGCGCCGCAGAGTTTGTACTCCTGATGCAAACTCCTCAGCTGTAGCTAAGAGAGAACCTGTCATTCTGAACGCAGTGAAGAATCTGTTGGGGTGTGTAGCTACCCTACCGCAGACGTACTTTGGTGGAGCGCGTAGTCAGCATCCCAGCAGATCTTGGCGCAGCAGATTCTTCACTGCGTTCAGAATGACAGGTTCTCTTCTTGCACTGGCATAGGCTGGGTAGTTACCGCTGAAATACCATAGTACACGGGGAAATTGACCACCCCAGCCCGATCTGCCCGGTAGGGTGAGAGCGGGCTGGGGGCCGGTTGTTGCAGAAGGAGCCATCTTGTGACCCCCACCAACCCCGCCGCCGAAGCGACGCACCGGTTCGACCCCTGGACGCGCGACTATGCCCTGCTGGGGCTGCGGATCGAGCGCCTCGCCCCCGGCACGGTAGATGCCTGGATCGGGCCGCCGAGCTGGCGGGCGGGCGTGGAAGCCGAACCGCTGCCCACCCCCGCCGATTTGCGGCAGGCCGCCGAACTCCTGGCCGAGATGCTTCCGGCGATGGACTACGCGCCGGCCCGCGCCGCCTACCTGGGCCGCCAAATCCGCGCGCTGGGCGCACAGACGCGCGTGCTGGCCGGCGAGACGTTGGCCCTGGCCGAGCAGACCGAACTCTATTTCGACATCCAGCCGCAGCGCGTGCCGGAGGAGATGCTGGCCGCCGCGCACGCCGAACTGGACCGCCTGCTGCCCGGCGACGGATCGCTGGCCGACCGCTGGGCCGCCTGGCGCAGCGGCTTTCAGGCCACGCCGGAGCGCGTGCTGCCCTTGCTGGACCGCATCGCTGCGGAAGTGCGCGCCCGCACCGTCGCTCACCTGCCGCTGCCGGAAGGCGAGAGCATCAGCATGGCGCTGGTGCGCGATCAGCCGTGGGGCGCATATAACTGGTATCAGGGCCGCGCCCATTCGCTGATCGAGATCAACACCGATCTGCCGATGCAGGCCGACGGGCTGGTGGACTACCTGGCGCACGAGGGCTATCCCGGCCACCACACCGAACACGCGCTGCGCGAAACGCTGCAATACGAGGGGCAAGGCCAGGGCGAATACGCCATCCAACTGATCAACACGCCGGAGAGCCTGATCTCGGAGGCCATTGCGACTTCGGCGCGGGCGCTGATCTTCCCCGACGCGAGTGATCTGGCCTGGAGCGCCGCCGAGGTCTGGCCGGCGCTGGGTATCCAGGTAGACCCTGAGTTGGCCGGCCAGATCCGCACGGCGGCGCGGCCCCTCAGCGCGGTGAGCGGCAATGTGGCCTTCTTGCTGCACGCCGATGGCGGCTCCGCCGACGCAGCTGCCGCCTACCTGGAACGCTGGGCCTTGCGCCGCCCCGCCGAAGCGATCCACGGTCTGCGCTTCCTGCAATCCCCGCTCTGGCGCGTCTACACCTTCACCTACTACTACGGGCAGCGCCTGTTCGCCCCGCTCCTCGCCGGTCCCGACCGCTGGGCCGTCTTCCGCCGCCTGCTGACCACGCCGGTGATCCCCAGCGGGCTGGGTGGGCCGGCGGGGTGAGTGTTTAGTGTTTAGTGTTTAGTGTTTAGTGTTTAGTCACGAGGGGGGCCAGGGGAGCAATAGTCGTCGCCTGATCCCCGACCCCTCGTAGGAGGCGGTTCCACCCGGCGATGGTGGGGAGCGGGCCGGCCACGAATGAGGCCACGAATACACGAATGCGGGTGCGGTCAGCAACTAGCGGATCGGTAGGCCGCCCCGCGCCGTCTCCCGCCTTACACGCCCCGCCCGCCCCCGCCACCCAGC
>JALYUO010000659.1 GCA_030853735.1 Chloroflexota bacterium | reverse complement strand
GGTCGGCAACGGTCGCCGGCGATCCAGGTGGGGTTCCGGCGGGTGGGTCCGTTTTTGCGTCCCCTGCGCCCGGAATCGAATCCGTTAATTTCTTAAACGTTTGATCAGTAACGATTCGATTCGATTCCGCGTGCCGTGTGCAATTTGCAACCGCTGCTGCCGCCATGCTAGGCACATCGCTTGCCTGCTCTATGCCTAGCGTGCTGCCGCTCAGGGGCCGCAATTTGCTGCATCCAACAACCGGCAATAGCGGCGCAGCGGGCGTAATTTGCGCTGGGTGGGTAACGCTACTCGCCGGGGCGGGGCTGTGGGACGGCCAGCAATAGCGCGTCGCGTTGCCGGTGCGGTCTTCCCCTTGCACGATCCCTTTGGCCCGCAGCCCGGCCTGCCCACGCATCACCGACGAGCGCGCCAGCCCTGTTCCCTGCTCCATCGCCCGCAACGGGATACCGGCGCCTGTCGCGCCGGGCGGCAACTGGGCCAGCAGATACAGCCAGACTTTGAGTTCACTCTCGCTGATCTGCGGCAGCCAGGCCCACAAATTGGCTGGAAGTACGGTCATACGATTAGCCCTCCTGGGGAACGCCGGGGGTCACATGGCCCGGCCTTTGTTGTGTTGGCTCCATTGTAGCCGGTGCCCGCCGCCGCCCCAAGAGTTCGCCGCGCCGCGTTAATACTTCTTCTAATACTACTTATAACCCCTATCCCTAAGAAAGCGAGTCCATGGTCGCGTGGACGATTTGTGCTACCAGCCTAGACAGATTGCACCCACATCCGCCTGCATCCACCCTACCCTAGCCGTCCGCACTCGCCACCATTCTGCGCCGCCGGCCCCTCTCCCCGCCCTCCGTGCTTCCAGCGTGGACAGCCCCACCGACTCGCTGGTAGCACAAACCGTCCACGCTACTAGCGTAAACCGTCCACGCTGATAGCATAAACCGTCCACGCCCCTACCCCATGTCTACGCTGGTAGCACAAACCGTCCACGTCACCACCAGCCTCGCCTGAGCGCATAGAAGCGCAATTTATCGCGGGGGAATGTGTATGGGGCCGCAATGAATTGCGAGGGAGGCGTGTAGAGCCGCAATTCATTGCGGGGAGATGCGGGTAGGGCCGCAATTGGGGCGGGGATGTAGGGCCGCAATTCATTGCGGGGGGCTGGCAACCTACTCGCCCCAATTTGCGGGTAAAAAAGGCAAAAATATTAGCAATATACATCTTTCGACCGATACCATCGCCCAACATTTATGCTACAATACGTATCAAGAGCCTGCGGCAAGTTCCACGAACGAGTGGGCTGTAGCAGCGCACGGCGTGCGCGGGGGATGCACGGGCCAGCGCATCGCCTGCGCGGGGGCACAACATCCACCCCGTAGCAGCGCACGGCGTGCGCGGGGGACGCGCAGGGCAGGCACCGCCTGCGTGGGCGCACAAGAACCCTGCGCGCCGCCCGCACCACCTCATACGCCACCCTACCCACCCGTCCACGATGGTCGCACAACTCGTCCACGCCTGCCGTCGGCATAAGCCAAGCAGCGTCCACACTACTAGCACACAGAATACGCTTGCGCCACCATGCCCGCCGCTTCTCTACGCCGCCATCCGTCCACGCTGGTAACACAAACTGTCCAAGCCAACACCGCGCTAAATCTAGCAGAAAGGGTCCATCATGATAGCACAAATCAGCAGAATAGCCGGCAATCGGCCACCAGGGTCGCTCATAAAATGGTCCAAGCTGGTAGCACAAATCGTCCATGCGGCGGACCTATACCGCCGGATCAGCCGGTCCACACTGGTAGCGCAAATTGGCAAGAACACCCTTGCTGCGCCACGCGCTTGGCTCCTATATGCGTCCACGTTGGTAGCACAAATCGTCCATACTGCGCCTACACTGGGCATAAGCAGAGCGTCCATGCTGGTAGCGCAAGCAAAAGCCGGCCCAGCACCTAGCGACATTCTGAATGCGTCCATGCTGATAGCACAAAACGTCCATCATGCTGTCCGTTACGGCGCACACCGCTGGGTCCATGCTGGTAGCACACAATGTCCACGCGCTGGGATCGAGCGCCGCAGTGGTTTACCAGCCGTTAGCGTCCATGCTGGTAGCACATCAGTGTCCATACAGCTGCCGGCAGGATGCGTGCTTGACAGGGGAATCCTGTCCAGGCTAGTAGCACAAATTGTCCACGCAAAGGGAGGTCACGGTGGGATCGGGGGGTGGCGCGCGGTGCTAGGCCAGCGGCAGCGCCGGTTCCCCGGCGGGGCTGTGGACGGCCTTTTCTGCCAGCACGACTACAAAGCTCTCGTGCGGCTTGGCCGGCAACACCGCTGTAAAAGACTCCAACGAGCCGTCGGCTACCAGGCGGTCGAGGGCTTTCCGCAGGGTCTGGGTCGCCATGCGCGGATTTTTGTTGCGGATGTTGGTTTTTTCCAATGCCGTCTGCCGGGTGACGGTCAGTGTGCGCGTTTTCATGCCGGTTTGCCGGTAGCGGAACAGCAGGTAGGCGCGCAACAGTTCGTGTGTGGCGGCGTAATTGGCTTTGGGCAGGGCTTTAGGGTCGCCCAGCCGCGGCATCAAGACATACTGGTTGCCCAAGCGGCCGTCGGTCCGCCGCACGCCTTCATAAAAGTTAAGCCGAATCTGCATAGACTTAGGCAATCCACGCTCGAACAGTTCTTCGGTCGAAAGGCTATGGCTTTCGTCGCCGTCAAACGTGGCCCCGATCAGCGAGAGGACGGTTTTTCGCATCGCTTTGCGGACCGCCCGCCCCTCTTCCCAGGTCGTATACTCACCGACAATTTCCAGGCCGTGCGCCACGTTGAGGACGTTTCGCAGCAATTCACGGTTCTTGGAGCGGTGGATACCACGCGGGTCGCGCTTGGCTCCCAAGCGGTCCAGCAGATCGTTGGTGTCAATAGTGATCAGCGGATTGCGCCAGTATGGAGCATCGTTGGCAATCTCGTACAGCAAGTGGACCACGCGCGCGCCGTAGGCTCCCACATAAGGCCGGATCAGATCAATGATATTATCAATCGTATCTTGCGGCGAATCAATCGGCAGGTGCATTTGCAGGGTTACGGTGCGCTTGGCCGCACTGATCACGCCTACCTGCACATCCCAGTTGCTCGGTGGCGTATGGATTTCCGTGGCCCGCGCTGCATAGAGTTTGTCTACCGCGATCAGGGCTTCGCTGCTGATCGTGGTCTGCTCTTCGGTCGGCACCAGCACTTCAAGCAACGGTTGCCCTTGCAGCCGGGCCTGGGTGGTCAGCACCAGGTCGCGCAGTTCGTCGCTGATCGGCGGGGCGATGGTGGTGAACGCCAGCAGGATGCCCATAAAGATGTGCCCTGCGTCGCGGGCGATGGCTGCGCCCTGGCCGACAATGGCGGTGCCTCTGGCTTCCAGCTGGGCAATAACCGGGGCCAACGCCGCCTGGTCCAGTGCTTGCCGGTCGGGCCAGAACTGCCCTTCGCCCACGGCCACCGTGACCAAGCTACGAAGCAAGGGTGTGAACAGGCTTTCGGTATCGGCGGGCGACTGCTGCAAATCGTGCAAGACCGCTGCGGCGTAGGCCGTCGGCAACCAACTGGTGCCCAGTGGCACGGCAGCCGTGGTCGGGCCGGTGGTGGGCAGCAAAATCGTGCGCCCCACTTCGGCGGCAAAGGCCAAGTCGGCGTACCACGCCAGCGTGGCCGGAGTCCACCCTCGTGCGCGCCCCAGCGCCAGCAGCAGGTCGGTGAGTTGCAGCGCGGTTTGCGGATAGACTTGGCGGCCCTGTTGCTCCAAGCAGGCCACCAGCCCTTGATCGCGCAGCGCCACCAGGTCGGCAGGAGCCAGGCCCAAGTGCGCGCAGGCTTGGGCAAAGGAAAGATTGATGGGGCTGGCGAGTTTTACCATGCGGATCGTCTTTCCCTGTGCGTCCTAGCCGACGGCAACGCTGCCCAGCGCAGAGTCCACTCCCCTCGGCTGCTAGCAGGCAGGCGCACGGCTATGCCTCAGTATAGGTGAGCGGCGCATAGCTGTCAATGCCGCGCCGCCTCGGAACGGTGCAGTCTGTAGTGGCGGGCGGCCTCACATGGCGGGCTGCCGGGTAGTCGTGCTCGGCGTTGCGCCCTACTCGTGGCCCACTCGCGACCTTGTTGCGCCAGTCCCTGCACGCCCGCTACTACCCCAGCAGTTAATCTGTTGTAACGACGCAGTCTAATGGGCCGCGTCGGATAACGGGCGCAACTGTAGGAGGGTGGCTCCGCCCCGCGATGCCGGCCCGCCCGCGATCTCCGCCTGCGGTTGCCACGTTCATCATGTGCCTCGTCGTGCGTAGTTACTAAACAGTTACGTTGCTCTTCCTGCGCTCCCGATCCGAACGGTTCGGATCATACGGCTTTCTGCTACCCCAGCAGCTAATCTGTAGCGCGATCCGAACGGTTCGGATCAGGGCGGTATAGTGTATCTCAGCGAGTAATTTACCCTATCTTAATGGAATGTTCATCAGCAAATCGCCTTGACATCTATTCGCTTCTCGTTTACACTGTTAGAAAGCGACAGAATGATGATTCGATGGAGGCGTGTTGCTATTTCAGGGCACTATGCGGAGATAGCAGACCCGAAAGGAGGGGGCAATTCCTGCGTTGCGGGGAGCGCCCAGCGTGCTATGAGTGCTAAAGTTGTTGCCATTGCCAACCAGAAGGGTGGGGTAGGCAAGACCACCAGTGCAATCAATCTCAGCGTGGGCTTGCATCTGCTCGGCTATCGCGTGCTGCTGATTGACATGGATTATCAGGCGAATTGCTCATCAAGCTTTAATCTAACGAACGCCAAGCCCGGCATTGCCGAAGTGCTGATTGGCGAGGCCACGTTGCCGGCAGCAGTGCATCCCACGGCGGAAGGCGTGGACCTCTTGCCCAGCAGCTTCCGCATGGCCGCGCTAGACGAGGGGCTGCGCGACGAGCCGGGCAAAGAGATGCTGTTGCGCGTCGCGTTAGAGGATGTTGCCGACCGCTACGATTATGTCTTGATTGACTGCCCACCGAGCCTGACCACCGCGACGATCAACGCGCTGGTGGCGGCCACTCATGTGCTGGTGGTGGTGGAGCCGGAAAGCTGGTCGGCAGAAGGGATCACTATGCTCCAGCGGGCGGTGCAGAAGGTGCAGCAACGGCTGAATCGGGGGCTGACCGTCGCTGGTTACCTGTTGACCAAGCGCAGTTCGATCACGATGCACCGTGAAATTGACGAACTCTTGCGCCAGACCTTTGGCGATCAGGTGTTCGGGGTGCATATTCCGTCGTTGGTGCGCTATAAGGAGGCGGCCGGCAGCCGGCGCAGCGTGTTCCCGGCGCTGCGCCCCGCCACCCGGCCCGACGAGCCGTATTATCGGGCCGCACAAGAACTGGCAACCCGCTTAGGCTAGGGTGGTCCCCGGCTAGTGAAAGGTGGTTTGGCATGGTAACGAAACCCAAGAAGCTCACCTATAATCCGCTCGATCTGCTGGTTTCCGAAGATCCGGCGGATAGCCTGATGCCGGTGGTGGAACTGGACCCCACGCTGATCGCGCCCAACCCGCACCAACCGCGCCAGTATTATGACGACGCGGATCAGGTGGAACTAACGGCCAGTGTGCGCGAAAGCGGCATCCACCAGCCGCTGCTGGTCCGCCCAGTGGCCGGCGCGTATGAGTTAGTGGCCGGCAGCCGGCGGTTAGCGGTGGCCCTGACGCTGGGCTTGCCTACGGTGCCGGTGGTGGTGCGTGAGTATAGTGACGAAGAAGCCGAGCAGGTGGCGCTGCTGGAGAATTTGCAGCGCGCCAATCTGCGCTTTGACGATGAGGCCCATGCGTTACTGCGCGTAAAGCACCGCTACAAATTGTCGAACGAGGCACTGGGGCGCAGCATCGGCAAAAGCACGGATTACGTCGAATTACGGATTGCCGCCGCCGAACATCCGATAGTGTTAGACCTGTATATGAGCGGTGGGATTGAGCAGAAGCAGATTCGGCTCGCGGTTCGTATGCTGGCCGCGCAGGGCGGGGCGGTGAATGCGGCATTCTTTCAGCAGTTAGGGGGTGGGCAGGGTGACGAGGCGCAGCACTCTGTGGCTGTCTCCACCGTAATAGATCCGAACGATGCGGATGCTATAGGGGCCGACGATCCGAACGGTTCGGATCAACGACCGGCTGGGCGTGGTAGTCGGGCTGGGCGGCGGCCACCGGACGGTTGGCGCTGGGCGGGCGATGCCGAACGGCGCTTGCAGCAGCTGCCGGCGCGCGCCCCACGCATGGATGCTGGGGAGCGTCGTCGCGCCCGCGAGTACCTGCTGCGCCTGCATCAGGCAACCGAGCAGGCGTTGCACCTGCTGGCAGAGTAGCCGCGCCGTGCGGCCTTGTGCCGGCGTAGCCTTGGCCTGGTCTTGCCGGTGCCGTAACTGTGTTTCCAGCGGTTCTCATACAGCAGCCACCAGATCCAGGGGGTTGTTCCAAGACCCGCACGCCCATTTATGCCGCCGGCGTGATTCTTATACAATTCTGCGCTTTCTCGGATACGTTTCTTAACCAAGCGTTGTACAATAGGGAGGATGGCTGCACGCAGTCAAAGCGCTATAGTTAGATTGCTATAGTAATTCAGCTAATGATCTGGAGAAGCGGTTGGCCCCGCCGCCACTGAGGAGTTTGCACCCCTAGGTGCGAACTCCGAGGGCAGCGCGTCGTTCGCACCTGGGGG
>JALYUO010000653.1 GCA_030853735.1 Chloroflexota bacterium | reverse complement strand
GCTGGGTTGTGTAGGCTGTCGGGCCGGTGCGGCCCACGGCCCAGACATCGTCGGCGGCGCGGGCGACTACGCCGTACAGTGCATTGCTGCCCGCCGGAGCCGGCGCCGCCACCTGCGTCCAGGCGCTGCCGTTCCAATGCAAGGTGAGGGGGGTGTTGGCGTTGACTTCGCCGGCGAAGCCCACCGCCCACACATCGGCGGGGCTGTGGGCGGATACCGCTGTGAGGCTGCCGGGGCCCATCGGCACCGCCACCACCGCCCACGCCGTGCCGTTCCAATGCAAACTCTGCATAACGCCGGGACCATAAAAGCCCACTGAGCCAACCGCCCAGATGTCGTCTGCCGCAACTGCCGATACCCCACTTAAGCCGGCAGCTTCCGTAGGGGTGGCGACCTGCGTCCAGGCGTGCCCATCCCAGTGGATCACGAATGCCTGCGGGGCCGTACTTAGCTCTTGCGAGTAGCCCACCGCCCAAACGTTATCGGCGGCCAGCGCCGTGACCCCAGTCAAGCCGGCAATGCTGTAGGCGCTGCCCGCTGGTGGACTGGGCACGATGCTCCAGGCGGTGCCGTTCCAGTGTTCGATCAGGGGCCGGCTGGGGGTTTGCTCGCCCGTAACGACGATACCGCCCGCGCCGACCGCCCATACGTCGTTAGCCGCTAGCGCCACCACGCTCACTAATTTGCTCGTCTGATCATAGGGAGCGGGTGTCACCATGGTCCAATTCGCGCCGTCCCAGTGTTCGATCAAGGGACGTAGCGTGCTGAGGTCGGAGTTGGGAGTGCGATACACGCCCACCGCCCACGCATCGGCGCTGCTGCGGGCGCTGACGCTGTACAGTTCGTTGAAGCCCCACTGTTGGAGGCCGCCGACCGCGCCCGGTGCGGGGGGGCAGCCGGCGGTCGCGGGCGCAGGGGCGGGTGCGGCCAGCGTGGGCTGGGCCTGCATCGGCAGGAAGGCACTGCCCAGCAGCAGTAATCCGATCCAGAGGACAGATGAGAGGCGTTGCATAGTGATCTCCTGTGAGGTAATGTCTGTAGGCTTTGGGGTAGGGAGCCCAAAGGCCGCTTAAGTTGTTATAGCTATGACGAAGCAGCGACGTAGTGGTTGCAGCAAACTAGACTGGAGTCTGCTACGTATATAAGGTAGATAAGGAGAAACAAGTTATGGCTCAGAAAATCCAAAAATCGGACGTGGAGTGGCAGGCGCAACTCACACCCGAACAGTACCATGTGACCCGGCAAAAAGGCACCGAGCGCGCTTTCAGCGGCACCTATCACGCCACGAAAACGCCGGGGGTCTACACTTGCGTTGGCTGCGGCACGCCGTTGTTTAGCTCCACTGATAAGTTTGATTCAGGCACTGGCTGGCCGAGTTTTACCGCGCCGGTCGAGTCGGAGAATGTTCGCACCGAGAGCGACCGGCTGCTCTGGATGCGGCGCACCGAAGTGTTGTGCGATCAGTGCGACGCGCACCTGGGCCACGTCTTTGACGATGGGCCGCAACCCACTGGGCTGCGTTATTGTATCAATTCGGCGGCGCTCCAATTGGAGCCGGCCCCGCAAGGCGCTGCCGACAAGCAGGAGAAGTCCCCGATGCAGACTGCGACTTTGCAAAAGGCCACGTTTGGCGCGGGTTGTTTCTGGGGGGTGGAAGCCACCTTCCGCCAGATCCCCGGCGTGAAAGAGACGGCGGTCGGTTACGCGGGCGGCAGCACGGCCAACCCGACCTACCGCGACGTGTGCGGCCACCGCACCGGCCATGCCGAAGTGGTCGAAGTAACTTATGATCCGACGCAGGTCTCGTATGACGAACTGCTCAATGTGTTTTGGGAGAACCATGACCCGACGCAGATAAATCGCCAGGGGCCGGATGTGGGCGACCAGTATCGCTCGGCTATCTTTGTCCACTCGCCGGAACAGGCCGCCGCCGCCGAAGCCGGCAAAGCAGCCCGCAGCGCCAGTGGGCGCTATCGCCGCCCAGTTGTGACGGAGATCACGACGGCCCCGACTTTCTATCGCGCGGAAGACTATCATCAGCAGTATCTGGAGAAGCGCGGCCTGTCGAGTTGCCATATCTAAGCGCAGCGTGTTTGCGCGAGGGAGAGCCGCCGGCACCCCGCCGCCGGCTCTCCCTTTTGCCTGCGATGCGCGGCGTTAGGGGGCGGCGACCACCTCTATGGTGCCGTCCATGCCGGGGTGGAAGGTGCAACTGTAGCCGTAGCTGCCTACGGCGGTGAAGGTGCGGCTGAAGTTGCGGCCCTTCGGCATGGTGCCGGATTCGAACAGTCCGCTGTCGCTGGTGACGGTGTGGACATCGTTATCTTGGTTTATCCAGACCACTTTGCTGCCGACCGGGACTGTCAGGCGCGCAGGGCTAAAGGTATAGTTGACGATCTTGACGCTGTAGGTCTGCGTCACGCCGCTGGGGGCGGTGGCGGTAGCGGGCACCAGGGTGGGCGGCACGGCGGTGGGCGGCACCGCAGTGGCCGGCACGGCGGTGGCTGGGCGTGCCGTGCCGGTGGCGACGGGGCTACCGGCGAGTTGATATTTGATGCGATACTGGAACGTGCCCAGTTGCGAGAGCAGCACATCGAATGGCGGTTTGTTTTCGGGGTGCAGCTCGAACACGGCGCGCTCGAAGTATTGCACGGTGTACGGCTGGCCGTTGAGGTCGCTCTTCTCGGTGAACTCGTCGGAAATGGGGTAGCCCTGTTGGGCGAGGCCGCCGTGACTCTCCCAATAGCTGCGGAACACACCACCCACAGTATGGCCGGTTTCGGCGAATTTACGTGCGTTTACGGTGCTGACGTGTTGATCGGGTGCGCCGGTGGGATATTTGGTCTGGTAGCGGAAGGTGCCCAGCTGGGAAAGCAGGGTGTCGAACGGCGGCTTGTTTTCAGGGTGCTTCTCAAAGACGGCGCGCTCGAAGTATTGCACGGTATAGCTCTGGCCGTTGAGGTCGCTCTTTTCTTGCATCTCTTCGGCGATGGGGTAGCCCTGTTGGGTCAGGCCGCCATGCCCGTCCCAATAGGTGAGGAATTGGCCGGCGACGGTGTGGCCGGTCTCGGGAAAGAGGCGGCTGTTGCTCTGGCCGAGCGTGGCGGAGCCGGCGCTGCCCAGTAGCGCGCACAGGGCCAGTCCGGCCCCGGCGCGGGCCAGCAGAGATCGTGGATTCATGGGGAGACATCCTTTCCGTAGGGGACCATAGGGAGCGTTAATCCATCGTTGGGTTTGACACCAGTACCAACGCCGGGCGACGCGGATTGGTAGCGGGCCGGCGGCAGCGATTTTGCCCGCGATTTGCGACGCTGGCCGGGGTTGTGCGTGGGGCGGAGGCGTGCTAAGATAGTGGTGACTGGTGTCCCCGCTGTAACGCGGCTCTAGCGAGAGGAGTGTCTGATGGCCTTACACACGTTGATCAGCGCGGCGGATTTGCTGCCGCATTTGGCGGACCCTGCCTGGGTGGTGGTAGATTGCCGCTATGCGCTGGCGGATGCCGCATGGGGGCAGCGGGAGTATCGCGCTGGGCATATCCCCGGTGCGGTTTACGCCGACCTGAAGCGGGATCTGTCCGATCCGGCGGTGCCGAGGCAGACGGGGCGGCATCCCTTGCCGACCCCGGCCGCGTTGGCGGTGCGGCTGGGCGTGTGGGGCATTGACGCGCAGGTGCAGGTGGTGGCCTATGATGCTGCCGGCGGGGCGTTGACGGCGGCGCGGCTGTGGTGGCTGTTACGCTGGTTGGGTCACGCGGCGGTCGCGGTGCTGGACGGCGGCTGGCAAGGGTGGCAGGCGGCGGGCTACCCCACGGTGGCCGGCAACGAAACGCACGTCGCGCGGCAGTTCACGCCCCAGGTGCAAGCAGGCGGGGTGGTTGATAGCGCCGCCGTGCAGGCCGCGCTGGGCGACCCTGCGGTGCGCCTGTTCGATGCGCGGGCCGCCGACCGCTACCGGGGCGAGAACGAAACGATTGACCCCGTGGCGGGGCATATTCCTACCGCGCACTCGCTGCCCTATGCGGCGAACTTGGCGGCGGACGGTTACTTTTTGCCGCCGGCGGCGTTGCGGGCGCGCTTTGCGGCGGCGCTCGGCGCGCTGCCTGCCGCCGACGCGATCTATTACTGCGGCTCCGGCGTGACGGCGGCGCATAATTTATTGGCAGCGGCCCATGCGGGGCTGGACGGGGGTCGGCTGTATGCCGGGTCGTGGAGTGAGTGGATCACCGATCCGCAGCGCCCTATCGCTACTGGCGCTGACGCGAGTTCTGAGTTCTGATGGCGGGGTGCCGCTTGCTACGGGCCGATCTCCCCTCACCCCAGCCCGCGCCCGCGCCCTCGGCGGGGGCGCGGGCGCGCTATGGTTTAGATTAGGGCAGCCAGCCGCGTTCTTGCAGCAGGCTGGTGCCGAGTAGGCCGAGCAGCACCGCATTGGGGGTGCCGGCGTATTCGGGGTGGTATTCCAGGCGGACGCGCTCGAAGTATTGCACCGTGTAGGTCTTGCCGTCGGTAGGCGAGACTTCATCATGGGCCTCGCCGGTGGGATAGCCGTTGACGAACAGGCCGCCGTGGGCTTGCCAATAGCTCAGGAACGGCTCCTGTAGGTTGTGGCCGTTGAGATAGCTGCCGGCGGGACCGTGTGCGTCGGGCGCGGGCGGGTCGGCGGCGTGGAAATGCACGCCGAGCAAGCCCAGCAGCACCTCGCTGGGGGTGCCCGCGTTCTCTGGGTGATACTCGAAGCGGGCGCGCTCAAAATATTGCACGGTGTAGGTC
>JALYUO010000647.1 GCA_030853735.1 Chloroflexota bacterium | reverse complement strand
CGCTTGCGGCTACCGCCGCAAGCGCGCCGAACAGATCCTTGCCGCCCCCGCTAACCTCTGGGCGACCCGTTCGCAAAAATCGTTCATCCCGGCCCCGACCCCTGCTAACGCGTGCTGTGGGCGTGCTTGGCCTTCTAGGTGGCGTAGTTGTTCAGCCAACGCCGTCGGCCGTCCTTCCAGATCACCCCGCCGGCGCTTGTACTCGTCTAGCGGCAACACGGCCGCCAGGTACGCATCCGTCAAGCGCTCTATCTATGCGTTACACTGGGCAAAATGCGGCAACTCTGGTGCCACAGGTTTGTAGCTGGATATTCTGGACTATTGCTGATAAGCTCAGATTATCCAGACTTAGACGGGTTTAGAATACCGCCCGTGACCCGCATTAGCGCCGCCCTAGCGGCTTACCAGTAGCTCCTGCGGCGCGGCCTCAGCGCGCACGGTGGGGTTGTAGTAGTCATAGATCCGGCTGGACGGTGTTTGCGCCCGCAATGGGAAGCGCGCCCGCAGTTGGTAACTGAATTGCAGCGCCTGCCCCGCCGCGAGGTACCGGACATAGATCAACACCTGCCGGTCGGTCAGTTCATAGCGTTCGATGGTCGCTTGGCCGGTCGGCGCGGCCGACTCGGCCGTGACGAGCGCGGCCAACGTAGCGGCCTCCGGGGTGAAGCCCGGCGGCACACCGAGGTCGATCAGCGCCTGGTCCGCGCCGGCAGCACGCAGTTGCACGCGGACGGTCGCCGTCACGAGATCGTTCACCGCTAGGCGGGTGCGGTCGTAAGCGACCGTGATCGCCGCCGGGGCGGACTCAGGGGCGGACACCGGCCGGGACGGCCAGGGGCGGTAATACTCTCCCGTCACTTGGTACAGCAACCGGCCACTCCCGGCGGCCCGCAACGTCACGCGATGGGAACGCCCGGGGGCGACCCTGTCGAAGGTCACATACTGCACCAGATCCCCACTCTGTGCGGTAAAGCCCACGCTCCGCGGCGGCTCCGCGTCAAGTTGCACTTGCACCGTCGCCGCCAACGGCCCGCTGCTGCTGCTGCCTGGGACACTGGCGATCAGCGCCTTGAGCGCCATCACCGTCGCCGAGGTGCTTTGCCAGGTGCCGAAGGCATCCTTGTGCGCGATCAGCCACGTCACCCCGGCGCTCGCCAGATCGCCGTGCGTGTTGCTGCGTAAGAAGGCCAGTGCGACCAGCGCGGTGGTCTCCATGCTGCCCGTTTCGCCATAGCCGCCGCTGGCGGTGCGCCCACCGGTGGTCCAGCTTGCCCCAGTACCGGCCGACTGGGCCAGGGCCGCTAACCGGTCCAGGATCGCCTGGGTCGCGGCGCTAGGGGGGCCACCGGCTTGCCGGTCGGCGGCGACTAGCGCATTGGCGACCAGGGCCAGGGCATAGGAGTCGGTGGTCGGCCCCACGTGCTGCCGCAAGTAGGCCAAGCCGCGGGCTATATGCGAGTCCCCGGCCGCGTCGGAGTCCACGAGACTCCAGACAATGTAGGCGGTGATCGGCAACGCTTCCTGCTGGCCGGTCAGCGTGGTTTCGCCGAAGGTGGGCGGGCGCTGCCAAGTGCCGTCAGCCTGCTGGGTGTCCCGCAACCAGGCGCGGGTGCGGGCGATCAACGCCGGGTCTACCGGGTGGACGCGCGCCATATCCTGGAACTCTTGCAAGCCGTAGGCGGTCAGCAAGGGATCGGCGGGCGCTGTGCCGAACAGCGAGAAGCCGCCCCCCGGCACCTCAAAGGTGGTCAGCCGTTGGTAGCCGAGGCTGATATACTCTTGCGCCTTCAATTGGACAGCGGGAGCCGCGTGGCCGCTCGTCTGCAAGTAGTCGAGAACCAGCACATTGGGGTAGGTGGTGGACGTGCTTTGCTCAAAGCAGCCGGACGGCAGCCGCAGAATACTGTCTAGCCCTTCCACCACTTGGCTGAGGAGACCAGGATAGAGCTTCACCGTCACCCGTCCGGTGTCAGGCACCGCATCGGCCGGCAGCGTCACGGTTTGACTGATCGGCGTATCCAGCGGCAACTGCCCGCCCGCCGTGCTTTGCGCCGCCTGCCCGTTCGGGTACACCTGCACCTCTTTGCGGATGGCATCCGACAGCGTGCTGCCCTGCGCTGTCACTTGCAGCACGCCGGTGCCGTGGGTGCGCGCCTGGATGCGGAAGTAGGCCACCGTGATGTCGTGTGGACCAATGGTGATCTCTTGCGTCGCCGCGTCCTGGGACACGAACCAGGCGGCTGGGTCCAGGGTCAGCTGCACCGTCTGGGCGGTGGGCAGATAGTTGAACACGCCCACCGGCACGCTCACCTCGTCGCCGACCGTGAGCGCGGGCGGTAGATCGAGGTCCACAAAAAAGTCTTGGAAGACGCGCAGGGAGGCGGTGGCGCTGCCCAGCCGTCCATCGGCGGTCGAGGCCAGCGCGCTGATGCGCCAGGTGGTGATGCTGTCGGCCAGCGGCACGTCCAGGTGCAATTGCCCCGCCGGGTCGGTCGCCGCGTTAGGCAGCCAGAGCAGTGTTTCGGGGAAAAACTGACGCACGCGCGGGGCGGCGGCTTGGGCCGAGGCGTTGTCCGGCGCTGCGCCTGCTCTGCCGGTCGCCGGCATCGCGGCAGCAGGCGTAGCTGCCTGCGCGGCCATGCTCTGCTCCAGCGCGAGAGCCCTGTCGCTAAAGCCCAACGCGGCACGCGGCACCGTGCTCTGGCTAATCCGACTGCCGCTCCGCAGCCCCATGAGGGGGCCATAAGGTCCGCTATTGCCCAACAGGATGAACAGGCCGGCAGGGATGAGAATCGCCGCCAGGACACTGTTGAGCGTTCCCAAGCGCCGGCCGGCGAGGCTCAGACTGGCGGAGCGCAGGAGTAGCGCGAGCGGCCACAAGACCGCCGCCAGCCCGCCCCAGACCACGAGTGGCTGGGTCAGGTGCCAGCCCGCCAGGTCGAACGTCTGGTTCAGGGCGAACAGCGGCAGGAGAGTGGCCGCGCTGAGTAGCCCGGTGAGGGCCAGCGGGCGGTCCTGGGCGCGCCACGCATGGGCGAGGACCGCGGTCAGGCACACCGCCGCCAGCAGCAGGGTGATCGGTTGCAGATCCACCAGCAACACCCCCAGCAGTTGATCCACCGTGGCGGGGAACTGCGCGAGAACAAGGCTCAGTTGGCCGTGGGCTCCCAGGCCCAGCAAGCCCAGCAAGATGCCCAGCCCCAGCAGGATCACGCTGCCCGTGAGCCCCAGGCTGGCCCCCAACCGACCTTCGCGCTGGGCGGCGACCCCGTTGATCGCCAGCGCCAACAACGGCAGCAAGAACAGCAGCGCGTAGCACAGCGCACTCAGTAGCCGAAAGTAATCCGTCCGCGCGGTCTGGGCCCGCACGAGACTGTCGTCATAGGTGTTGGCCTGGAGACTATAGGCTACCACCGGCGGCGCCACCGTCGCCAGCGCCGCGCCGGTCACCGTGTCGCCCAGGCCGGCGGCCGGGCGATCCAGGGCCGGCACCGCGAAGCCGTGCAGTTCGATGTGGGGCGTGAGCAATTCTTGGTCTAACAAAAAATAAAGTTTGGCAAAGCCGGGATCGGCCGCGGCCAGGGCGAAAACCGATTCGTCTACGATAGCAACGCCGACCGCCGCCGGCACGCCCTGGCCCTGCGCGTCGCGCACCCGCACCTCCACGCCCGCCTGGGTACCGGGCCGGTAGGTCGCCTGGGTGGCCGCCATTTGCACCGCCAGATCGTTCGCCGCCGCAACCACCACGAAACGCGTGTCGCGGATGATGCTGCCGCTCGGCAACACCACATAGGCGTGCAGAGTGAGCGTGCCGTAGAGATCGGGCGGCAAATCCACCGCGACGGTGCCGCGCCCGGCCTGTAGGGCGACGGCGCGGGTGCTGACGGTTTGACCCTCGCGCACGATGTCCAAATAGGCGCTGGGCTGGGCGACGGTGCTTAACACCGTCACGGTCATCGTCTCGCCCACGCGGTAGACGGCGCGATCCGGGCGCACGATCACCAGCGTGTTGCTCGCTGCCGCGTTGAAGGTAACCGCCCGGTCCGCCCCGCTACCGTTGGCCGTGCGGGCGTGGATGCTGATGAGGGTGTAGGCGGGGCGGGGCGTGAAATGGATCGTGCCGATCCCGCTATCGCCCGTTTGGACGGTCTGTGCGATGCCGTCAATCGTCACGGTGAGCGCCGCCGGGCGGGGGGTGCCATCGGGGGCACGACTTAACACATACAGCAGGTTATCCAGCCCCGGTCGCACCACGCCGCCGTCAATCACTGCGTCAATCACCAACGGGCCGGTGGCGATGGGCAGCGCCAGGGTCGCCTTTTCGCTGTGGGCCGTCGCGTCCGTGACCTCGGCTTGCAGGGTGAAGCGCGCGGTCCCGGCATCTAGGTCGCTGCCGACCAAGTAGGACGGCAAATTGAAGGCAAACGCATAGCGGCCCTCAGCATCGGCCACGCCGTTCAGTTCGATGCTGGGCTGCGCCTGGACCTCCGTGACGCTGCCGACCAGATGGATCCGCGCGCCCGCCGTCGGTTTGCCGAAGAAATAATCGCTTTGCACGCTGCCGGCGACCCGCGCGCCGGGCGTATAGTAGGGTTGCGTCGTGGTGATCTGGACCGCAAACTTGGGCAGCACATAGCGGTCAACAAGGATCGTCTGCTCGGCCTGGGTATCGTCCAGCGTGGCGGTGATCGTATAGCTGCCCGTGTTGACCTCGTTCGCCAGCGGGAAGTCCGCCGCCGCCACGCCGTAGGTTGAGGTTTGTAGCGTCTGGCTGAACA
>JALYUO010000562.1 GCA_030853735.1 Chloroflexota bacterium | reverse complement strand
TACGCCCGGATGATTTCGCCGATGCCGAAGCGGCCGCAGCGATTATCCGTATCACCGAAGGGAACTGGCGGCTGTTGCAGAGGCTATGGCTCGAAATTGAGCGGCTGATGAAGATCAACAGTTTGCAAGTCATCACCAGCCGGGTGGTGGAAGCCGCCCGCGAGAACTTGGTCATCGGCCAAAATTGAAACCATCCGGCTCCACGAGCGATGCATAGCGAGAATTAAATTACTACCTTGAATAGTATTACAGATTCATGCCGGCCTTGCGGCAATTTGCACTATGACAGGTAGTAGATCCATTTCACCGCCAAATTGCGATTCCCTTCACACTTCTGGGAACTTCGCCCTTGTTGTTTTCTCGCTATTGGTTAGGAGTGCCGCCCCATGAAACGTAACTGGACACCCGAAGAACTGATCGAGCAGTGGACCTTGCTGCCGCTCGAACTGGATCTGCTCGGCAACAAAGCCGGTCCGACCCGGCTCGGGTTTGCCCTGCTGCTCAAGGTTTTTGGGATCGACGCTCGGTTTCCCGCCGCGAAACCCGACATCCCCCGTGGGGTCCTCGTCTATGTCGCCAAACAGGTCACCGTCGATCCGGCGGAGTATGGGCGCTACGATTGGCGTGGCCGCGCCAGCACCAATCACCGCACCCAGATCCGCGACTTCTTTGGTTTCCGCGAGTCCTCCGAGCAGGACGCGGCCGCGTTGGCGAATTGGCTCGCTACCGAGGTCTTGGCCCAGGATCAGGATCCCGAGCACCTCCAGGCCCTGGTCTATGCCCGCTTCCGCCAGCTATGCCTGGAGCCCCCGACACCGGAGCAGATCCGGCGGTTGATCCAATCGGCGCTACACACCTATGAGGAGCGCCTGTTTGCGGCCATCGCTGGGCGTCTGTCGGAGACCAGCAAGCACGGTTTACAGCGCCTGCTGCCGCCCCGCTCGCTTCCGGTAGTCAGTGTCGAAGCGGCCAACACCGTCGACCCGGACGAGCGTCCGTTTTGGCTGGAACTGCGCCACGATCCGGGCCGACCGAGCCTGGATACCGCGCTGGGCGAGATTGCCAAGCTGGCCCGCTTGCGCGCCTTAGAACTGCCGGCCACCCTGTTCGCCGGCCTAGCTCCCCGCGTGCTGGCGGGCTATCGCCAGCGCGCGGTCGCCGAAGAACTCTTCGAGTTGCGCCGCCACCCCGACGACATTCGCTACACGCTGGTGGCCGCCTACTGCTGGCTACGCGGCCAGGAGATTACCGACAACCTGGTCGATCTGCTGATCGATCTCGTGCATAACCTCGGCGTGCGGGCCGAGAAGAAGGTCACGCGCCAGATCCTGGCGAGCTATCGCAAAGTGGAAGGCAAGCAGGCGCTGTTTGCCCACCTCGCCGAAGCGGCCGTCGCCCAGCCGAAAGGGATCGTCGAAGAAGTGCTCTTCCCGGTGGTCAGCGAAGCGACCTTGCGCAACATCATCCAGGAGTATAAAACCGGCTCCAGTTACCAGGAGCACGTCCAGTTGAGCATGCGCAACTCGTACAGTCACTATTACCGGCGCATGGTGCCGCGCATCCTCGACGTGCTGGAGTTCCGCTCCAACAACCAGACCCATCGCCCGTTGGTGGAGGCGCTGGCCTTGCTTAAGAAATACGCCGAGAGCGCCGTCCAATACTATCCCGCCACCGAAACGGTGCCCATTGAGGGCGTGATCCGCCGCTTGTGGCGCCCGATCGTCGTCGGCGAGGATACGGATGGCAATGTCCGTCTGAACCGCATCAACTACGAAGTCTGCGTGCTGGAAACCCTGCGCGAGAAGCTGCGCTGCAAGGAGATCTGGGTCGTCGGCGCCAATCGCTATCGCAACCCGGAAGAAGACTTGCCGCCCGATTTCGATGTCCAGCGCGCCACGTACTACGCGGCGCTGCAGCAGCCCCTCGACGCGGACACCTTCATCCGCGATCTCCAGCAGCAGATGAGCCGGGAACTGGCCGACCTGGACCGCACGCTGCCCAAGAATCCCAAAGTGCGGATCCTCCAGAAGAAGAACAAGGGCTGGATCGCGATTACGCCGTTGGAGGCCCAGCCAGAGCCACGCCATCTGGGCCAACTCAAGGCGGCCGTGTTCGCGCGCTGGCCGATGACCAACCTGCTGGACATTCTTAAAGAAGCCGACTTGCGGGTGGGCTTCACGGCCCAGTTCAAGAGCGCGACAGCCTGGGAGGTGCTCGACCGGGCGACCACACAGAAGCGGCTGTTACTCTGCCTGTACGCCCTGGGTACCAATACCGGCCTCAAGCGCGTGGCCGCCGGCGAGCATGGCGAAAGCTACAAGGATTTACAGTATCTGCGCCGCCGCTTCCTGGATCGCGAGCAGTTGCGGGCGGCCAACGCCGCCGTGGCGAACGCCATTTTCGCGGTGCGCCTGCCGGCGATCTGGGGCGAAGGCACCACGGCCTGCGCCTCGGACTCCAAGAAGTTCGGGGCCTGGGATCAGAACCTGCTGACCGAGTGGCATGTACGCTACCGCGGCCCCGGGATCATGATTTACTGGTCGGTGGCGAAGAATTCGGTGTGTATCTACTCGCAAATCAAGGCGTGCTCCTCGTCCGAAGTAGCCTCGATGATCGAAGGGCTGTTGCGCCACTGCACGAGCATGGCGGTGGAGAAAAGCTATGTGGATACGCATGGACAGAGCGAGGTGGCCTTTGGCTTCTGTAAGCTGCTGAACTTCGACCTGCTGCCCCGGCTCAAAGGCATCCACGCCCAACGGCTCTATCGCCCGGAGACCGGCGCGCCTGACGCCTACCCGCATCTGCAAGCCGTGCTGACGCGCCCGATCAACTGGGATCTGATCCGCCAGCAATACGACCAGATGGTGAAGTAGGGGTATGAACACGACGTGGGCAAAAGTGATATATACACTAGCTACCGTAGTAGATACAAACCAGTAAGAAAGTAGCCGCTGTAGCTGGGGTAGCACCACAATAAACCGTGGTCGTGCCTAATTTAGCGCGCAAGTTCGTGCCTACAAAATGTGGGACCACGGTTTATTGTGGTGCTACCGTAGCTGGATGTTGCGCTAGAGATACCATTCAGATGGTCAGTAAAGGTCGCCGAGGCCATAGGATCAGGGATCTACACCGTAAGGCCGCGCACTCGGGCAAAGTAATGGTAGAAACAATCTCTAAATAGAGAGAGATAGTAATGATTAAGAATACTTATCCGTTATAGACACTCTGCTCTGCTCCCTCGTCTGCTGTTTCTGCGACCCTGACCTACTACCAGTGCTAGTGTATATATCACTTTTGCCCACGTCGTGTTCATACCCCAAGTATGCCACGGCCTTGCGCCTGGGCACCGCCGAAACCGAGGCCATTTTGCGGCGCTTCACACGCAGCAATGTGCAGCACCCGACCTATGCAGCGCTGGCCGAGTTGGGCAAGGCGGTGAAAACCATCTTCCTGTGCCGCTATCTGCGCTCCGAAGCGCTGCGCCAGGAGATCCACGAGGGGCTGAACGTGATCGAGAACTGGAACAGCGCCAACAGCTTCATCTACTACGGCAAAGGCGGCGAGATGGCGACCAACCAGCGGGAAGACCAGGAACTGGGGGTGCTGGGGCTGCACCTGGTGCAGAACTGCCTGGTCTACATCAATACACTGATGTTGCAAGAGGTGCTGGGGGAGGCCGGCTGGGTGGAGCAACTCAAGCCGGAGGACTGGCGGGCGCTGACACCCTTGATTTACAGCCATGTGAACCCCTATGGCATCTTCCGGCTGAATATGGACGAACGCCTGGCACTGGCTGCGGTGGCCGCATGAGTACGCAACGCACTCCGCCACGCCAGAAGGCGCACGAGTTGGTCAAGTATCTGCGCGCCGAGCGGCCCGACTATAGTTATCTCAAGGAACTCTTCCGCTACTTGCGCGAGGAATTGGCCCTCACCCGGCCCCCGACCCCCGTCAAATTGCCCCATGTGCCTACCGATGCCGAGATCCGGCGCTATTACGACGTGGTGTGGGCCGGGCAGAACTTCCAGGATGTGGTGTTGATCAAGCTGTTGCTCTATACCGGGGTGCGGGTTGGGGAGGTGGTGCAGATCCAACTGACTGACGTGGACTTGCGCCAGTGCCAGATCCGCATTACCGACGGCAAAGGCCATAAAGACCGCCAGGTGCCGTTCCCCTCGAGTTTCAAGGAAGCCCTGGGACTGCACATCCAGGCGCAACAGCAAAAACCGGCGACCTACTTGTTCGAGTCGCGCTGGAAGCGGGGCTACAGCACCCGCGGGGTGCGCAAGATCCTGGCCCGCTACAGCGCAGCGGCGGGCTTGCCGCAGCCCCTTGCGCCGCACCAGTTGCGGCACTTCCTGCTGACCTGGTTAAAGAAACAGGGCATTGACGATGCGTTGATCCAGCCGTACTCCGGCCATGCCAGCCGCCAATCGTTAGAGATCTACTCCCGGCTGGCGATCCACGAGGCCCAGCAGGAATACAATGAAGTGATCAAGCAATTCCCGGTCTGACCGGCGAGATCGCGGCCTAAGCGGCGCTACCCGTCGCCTGGTTTTCCGGCGACGGGTAGCCTGCGCCGCCACCTCATATCTACTACGGATAATAGTATTACGAGTTTGTTACTTTGCGTTTCGCCGTAGCAATGTTGGGTTTACCCCTGATCAGAGAATCTTACGGTTACTTGGTTGCCCCACCTGCGGGCGCAGCAGGAGTTTCCGGGCCGCCGTTATCCGGGCCTTGCTGATCCCCTTCTTGCAGGGTGTCGGTGTCGGCCCCACCCAGCGGTTCATTGTTGGTCTCGGTGGCACCAGGAGCATCGGCACCTTGCTGATCGCCCACTTGCTCTTGCAGGGTGTCGGTTTCCTGACCGGCTACTTCGGTTGGCTCCGCCACGCCGGGCACTTCGGTCGGCTCCGCCACGCCGGGCACTTCGGTCGGCTCCGCCATGCTGGTCGGCGCGGGCGTAGCGGCTGCCGGCGGCTGCACTGCTTGGCGTGGCGGTTGCGCGACCGCGTTAGCCGCTACGGCCGGCTGCACTGCACCGGCGTGTGCGACCACCTGCACCGGTGCGGCGATCTGCGCCGGCTGCGCGGCCGCAGCGACTACCGGTGCAAGGGCCGGGTGTACTGCCGCCTGCGCCGGTTTGATCGTGCCGGCGGCGGTGCGCGCCTGGACCGCACCGGCAGGAATCTGCGCGCTCGCCTGATGGTTATTCAGGCCACCGGCTAGCAGTGCCCCGCCGAGCATGAGACCGGCCAACCCGCCGGCGTACCAATTGATCTTGTTCACGTTGGTTCTTCCTTTCGTGTGCTCTGTTCGCTACGGAACTTGTCGCCGCACTCAGTTGTGCGGTGTATAATCAGTGTAGCGCCCCGACATGACCGCATTGTGAACAATGTGTGAATCTACGGTGAATTTTCCGCCGCTGCCGGGAGCGCCGGCCGCGCAAGGGCTGCTATCCGAGGTAACTGCACCGTGAAGCGTGCGCCCTGGCCCGCACGACTGGTGACGGTAATGGTGCCCCCATACGCTTCGACAATCCCCCGACAAATCGCCAAGCCCAGCCCCACCCCGGCCGTCGCGCTATCGCGGTTGCGCGCCACATCCACCCGGTAGAACCGCTCGAAGATATGCGCGAGATGCTCCGCCGCAATCCCGGTGCCGTCGTCGGCGACTTCCAGCCACACCGTCTCTGCGGTTGCGCCCAGGCTGACCTGGACTAGCCCGCCCGGTGGGCTGTATTTGATCGCATTATCCAATAGGTTGCCCAGCAATTGCCCCAGCCATACAGGATCCCCCCAGACGAACAGATCGTCCGTCGGCTCCGCCGGCTCCACCACGATCCGCACCGCTTGCGCGGCGGCCTGGGGCTGCACGCGGGTGACGGCTTGCGTGCAGAGGTTGGTCAAGGCGATGCGCTGCGGTCGCCCCAGTTCAACGGCTTGCTCGGTGCGGGCGAGCATCAGCAGATCCTGCACCAGTACCCGTAACCGTTCGCTCTCCTGTATGACTGTCGCTAAGACGCGCTGGTACTCGGCGGGGCTGCGCCGGCGTTGCAGCGCGAGGCTCGCCTCCGCCGTCACGACCGCGAGCGGGGTGCGTAACTCGTGGGCGGCATCGGCGGTAAAGCGGCGTTGCCGTGCAAACGCTTGGTCCAAGCGTTCCAGCATCGCATCAATGGTTTGCGCCAACTCACCGATTTCGCCCTGCCCCACACTGGTGCCAATCCGCACGCCCAAATCTTGCGCCTGGATCTGCCGTGTCGTCTGGTTGATGCGTTGGATGGGCGCTAAGGCGCGCCCGGCCAGAAAATAGCCACCTCCACACGCCAGGAGCAACAGCCCCGGCCCCGCGACTAAGATGGCCGCAACCGTCTGGCGTAGCGTGGCCGCCGTCGCATCCAGCGATCGTCCGACGAGCAGGGTGCCGGTCCCGCCCGCCACGGTCAGCGGCTGGGCATAGAGTCGCCATTGCCGACTGCCGACCATTTGGTTGGCATAGCGCCCCGCGCCGGTGGCCCCGGCCCAGCTGGGCAAGGGCTTCAGTTGCGGACCGACCCCTTCCAGCAAGGTGCCGCTGGGTCCGTAAATCAACGTCAGTTCGTCTTGCTGTTGCACCGCCGGATCTATTTGGAAGTTGAGGTTCTCGTCACTCCCTTGGGGCGGCAGCCGGC
>JALYUO010000553.1 GCA_030853735.1 Chloroflexota bacterium | reverse complement strand
GGCAGGTACGCTACTACTACGATCGGGCCGGGGCGGATGCCAATCAAGCCTACCGCCGGGTGCGCGCCAAACGGCTGCTCGACGGCCTCGACGACACGATCAACACGGTCCACAATGTGCCCTATTTCTATGAGTACCGGGGTGCCACCCTGAACACCGTCAGCCAGTCGCAGGAAGCCAATGGGAACAACCCGCTCCACGCCCCCGAAACCGAGTTCCGGGGCTTCAGCTGGGTGCGCCAATTCGACCCCATGAACACGGTGACCGACCACGCCTTTAGCCAGGACGACGGCAATGTGGGCCAAGCGTGGCGGGTGCAGGCGGGCAAAACTGTGAGCATGACCGATCCCCTGACCGCTGCGCCCACCAGCACGCCCGAAGCGCTGCTTTGGACCACCAGCGATGTCGTAATTGGCACCCCGCCGGAGCGGAACCCGGCGTGGCAAATCAGCAGCCTCAGCAACCTCGGCAGCATGACGCGCACCGGCGGGGTAGCGGACGGCAGCGATGTCAGCTTGCGCCTCCTGGTCCAACCCCAGACCAGCCCGGCCTCCTTCGTGGCGCGCTGGACCATGACCAATCCGAGTACGCCTGGGGAATACTGGGGGCTGGAAATCCATAGTGTGGCCGACACCACCGAGGCGGGCAGCTTTGTCCTGCAACCCCGTATTGTCTGGAGTCTGTTACAACCCGACCAGACCTGGGCGACCGGCACCCGCGACCTGGACCGCAGGTCGCCGATCTACCCCCATCGCTTCAATCCCCTGTCCACCGGCACCTGGTATCGGCTCCAGTTGCATAGCGGGCTGGATGGGCGCTTCGCGGTGGAACTGTATAACGATAAGACCGAAGGGGACTACCTGAGCATCAAGTCGGGCGACCCGGCCGATAGCGGCAGCATTCCCGGCACGCGCAGCGGCCAATCGTGGCGGTTTACGCATGAGATCAGCCAAAATAATACAATTACTAACCCTGGATGGCGCACCTATGCTGCCGATTACAGTGAAACCCGCACCGTCTATAACGAAGCCGATACGGTCTACGGCGACAAACCCCATGCGGCCCCGGCCAGTGGCAGCGGCAGCACCTGGGAAGTGGGGTCGGGCAATAATGTCGAGAGCATGACCATCCGCTTCCGCCCGGTCGTAGCGGAGAGTAGCGCCACGCTGGGCGGCTGGGCCGTCCAACCGGATCAGGCGCGGCGCACCCGCAAAACCTATGATTATGATGGCTACGGCAACCAAAATGTGGTGTACGACGAAGGCGATCTTGCCGTGACGGGCGATGATCGGAGTATGTACACCGACTACCTGACGGATACCGACCACTGGATCATGGACAAGCCGCAGCAGGTTAGCACCTATCAGGGGACTAGCACGCTGCTCGCGCAACAACGCTTCTATTACGATGGCAAGCCCTATGGGCAGTTGGCCGGCAAAGGCGATCTGACCAAGCAAGCGCAGATCAATATGACCGCCGGCCAGCCGTCCAGCGATACCCAGTTCAGCTATGATAGCTACGGCAACCCCACCCAAACGCTGGACCCCAATGGGCACGGGCCGACGACGAGCTACGACCCCTACTATCAGACCTTCCCGGTCCAGGTGGACTACCCCAACGGTAGCCATACGACGACCGCCTATGACTATACCCTGGACGCGCCGACGGTGCTGACGGATGTGAACAACACCGTGACCCAGCGGCGTTATGACGCGCTGGGTCGCCCGGCCCGCACCTGGACGGTGGGCTACGGCAGCGACAGTGCCCCCAACGAGCGCTATAGCTTCCCCGACCTCAACCCGACCGCGGAACTCAGTGTCCCCTTTTCCATCACCCTGACCCGGCTGACGGGGACCGGCAGCACCACCACCTGGGCGCGGCGCTGGTTCGACGGGCGGGGCCGCACGGTGGAGGATGTGACCCCGCGCGACGGCAGCAGCCAGATCGTGGCGACCACCGGCTATACCATGACCGGGCAGGTCTATACCGCGACCCTGCCCTACAGCGTGCCCTTGAACTCCATCTACAGCCCCCCCGATCCGACCAAGCCGCAACTGACCCGCTATTACGAGGGGCTGGGCCGCCCCAGCCAGGTGGTGAACCCCGATGGGACCAGCCTGACCTATGATTACCAGTGGATCGGTTGGGTCGCCAGCACGGATGAGGTCGGGCACGTCAAATGGCAGCATAGCGACGCGCTGGGGCGGTTGGACGCGGTGCGCGAGCAGGCAAGTGTAGCACCGATCACCACCGGCTACAGCTACGACCTGCTGGATCGCCTGCTGGTCGTGACGCGCGATCAGGGGGGGTCATTGGCAACCACCGCCACCATGACCTATGATGGGCTGGGGCGCAAGGCGACGATGCAGGACCCCGATATGGGGGCGTGGTCCTACGGCTACGATCCGGCAGGCAACCTGATCAGCCAGCAGGATGCGCTGTATAGCAGCAATCCGAGCGGCTATCCGGATCACCAAGTGTTGTTTGCCTACGACAGCATGAACCGCCCAACCGCCAAGTATTACGGCCAAGCCCACAAGAACACGAATGTGGCCGATGTGAAATATTATTATGACAACGCGCTGGGAGATGGGGCGAACTCCTGGGGCAAGTTGCGCGCGGCGGAAGTGACGCTGCAGGGCCAGGGCAGCAACGCCAACGGCCACAGCTATGTCTATGACCCGCGCGGCCTGATGCTAGCGGAAGGGGTCACGACCACCGTCACCACGCGGGTCTATACCACCACCTACAGCTTCGATATCGGTGGGCGACCCAGCACGCTGACCTACCCCGATTCGACCACCGCCCCGGAAGTGGTCACGCTGGGCTATAACACCCAAGGACCCGGCCTACCGGCCAGCCTGACCAGCAACGTGAGCGGCAATCCCGCCCCGGTCGCCAACGCGACCTACAACGAGCGCGCCCAGTTGTTGACGTTGGTCCAGGGGGTCGGCCCAGTGCCCCCCTATAACAGCAGTAACTTGTTGACCAGCAGCTTCAGCTATGACGATACGACGACCCAGCGGGGCTGGCTGACCAATATCACGGTGGCCTCGGACTCGGGCACCCACCTCAACGAGACGCTGGGCTACACCGCCAACGGCAACATCGCCGCGGTCGCCCAGAGCGCGGGCGGGGACAATAGCCCGACTTTTAGCAACAGCTTTACCTATGACGGGCTGGATCGGCTGATCACGGCGGTTTCGACCGGCACGCCGCAGCCCTTGTACGCCAACGAGAGCTACAGCTTCGACACGTTGGGCCGCATGACCAGCCGCACGGTCGGCGGCACGACCCGCCCCTACAGCTACAGCGCCACTCACCCCGACGCACCCAGCATCTATAACGGCACCAGCTACACCTACGATGCCAACGGCAGCCAGGTGAGTACCAGTGCCGGGCAAAGCCGCACCTTTGACCCCGAAGGTCGCCTGAGCAGCGTCAGCGCCGGCACCAGCGTCAGCACCTACATCTATGATGCCAACGGCCAACGCCTGTTGACCAGCGTCACCGCCGGCGGCACCACCCGCCGCACCCTCTACATCGGCGGGCTGTATGAAGAGCAACTGGGCAGCGGCTCGATCAACTATTACAGTTTCGGGGGCAAAGGGGTCGGGCTGCGGCGGAGCGGCTGGCCCAGTGGCAACGGCCAGTACCGGCTGGTGGGCGACCACCTGGGCAGCACCACCCTACTGGTAGACACCGCCACCCCGCCCACCGTGGTCCAGCGCCAGTACCACAAGCCTTACGGCGAGATCGCCTTCCAGTGGACACTGGGCGGCAGCAGCCTGACCTCGGTCGGTTTCACGGGCCAGCGCCTGGACACGGATACCGGCCTGATGTATTATGGGGCACGGTTCTATGATGCGGTGTTGGGCTACTTTGTGAGTGCCGATCCGATAGGAATTGACAAAAAACTAGCGCAGAGTCGTAATCGTTACGCATATGTCGGCAATAATCCGCTTAGTTATGTGGATCCGAGTGGGAATACACGAGCAGTACCCGATACCAGCTGGGAAAATGAACATGATTACCTTATGTCTCAGCTTACAGAAAATGGTATTAATCCTGTTAATGGGGATGCTACTTGGACAGATGATCAACTTTGGCGCGTTCTAAATGGTGTAAGGCAAATGCGTCATGCTTTCGGGTGGAGTGCTGATGAATTTATGTTCGCAATGGGTATTAGCACACAAAATCCATTGACGATTACACGTAACCACACCTATTTCGATCCTGTATGCAATTGCTCAGTCATAAACCGCACGGCTGGTACTTATACAGACGGTCATATAGAGTTTTATGATAGTGCGTTCAATGCGTATAATAGCGCCAATGATCCAAAGATAGGGTATTACGATCCTGCCTCTGCTACCACTATTCACGAGTTAGCTCACCTAATGGATATTAGATCCAACTACAAATATTCTTCTCATCTTATGGATGCTACTCATAGTACCTACGACGGCAACAAATATAAACTAGGGGGCGAACGTTCCTCTTCTGTTTATCCAATAAACGAAAAAGAGGACTGGGCAGAGTCAGTAGCTGCTACGGTACTTGGTTTAGACAATATTTACAGTCGGCGGTATTATGCACCAGACCAAGCCCGCCAAGATTCTGTTCTCTGGGCTGTTCAAGACATCGATGCGCGGTATCGTCAACCTACAGCGTTTCCACTACCTCCGCATCCTTAGATAGGGCGATGTGCTAGTTCTTTGTCTATCAGGCACGAACTCGGTGCATATTAGGCTGAGTAGCTGCGGAACACGTCCAAGTTTCGTGTCCAGAACTCGATCTAGCACATCGCCCTAGCTAGAGAATACCTAAGTAAGTGGATCAAGTTCGTAGATTTTTCAGGCTACAATGGTCAAACAAAGCTACGAACTTAGTCTATACACCCATTTAGTCAATCTTGACAAATGGGTACTAAGATGTAAACCAATATAGACATAGCAATCAGTATTCACAAAACTGCTGACTCGTGACTGATTTCATGTCTAGCAACCCAGCAATTGTGCAACCAAGATTGGAGTGCAGGGTTATCACGGACGCTATCTAGTCGTTGCACAATCTCTACGATCAAATATTAACTAGAATTACCAAAATTGCCTAGGAGCCAATAGTGATGGAAAACGTTAGAAATCTCAAAACTCATCACCTATATTATTCAGTTTTTTGTTGGTTACTATTATTGATTATATTAGTTGCCTGCAATAATCCCTCTCCACAATCCTATATGGGCAGTCGCAATCCTACCGAATTACCGATTACAAATCTGACTCCCGCTCCAGGGCTACCTGATGATCTTTATCCCACGTTACCAAACTCCGCTCTATTGATGGCCTACCCAGGAGCGCAATACCTACAAAAGATGACCACAAACTCGAAGCAACCCGTGCAGTTTGCCTTTGAGACGAATGATTCTGCGGCAACTATCAGAACATTTTACCAAGCTCTACTCACACAACAGGGCTGGCAGGATGTAGGACCACCTGATGGTTCAGGAGTCCAGCGTTATTATTGGGGAGACCATGGGCAACGATACATCTATGGGTTTTATCTCAACTTTTATGCAATAAATCCTGGCGATCACCTCAAGACATATGTCCGAATGTTGGTTAATCCAACATTGCCTGTCTATTTGGGCGCGAAAGACGTAGTGCAGAATGATCATTATGGAGTGGATTCCAGTGTTTCAGATCTCAGCTTTACCACGACTGATAACCCCGAGATAGTAACTCGCTTTTATGAGAGCTTGTTAACCCAAGATGGATGGTTATTTACATCTGGAGCAGCTACACCCACATGGACGAAGCAGGGTGGAAACCAATGCGATTACCTAAATCTCAGTACGCAGCGATCTAGCACAGGTAGAACACAGATCAGACTAGAACACACTTCGGGCGACTGTCGCTAATAACTTAGGGGACTGGCTGACTAACCTGACCGTCGCCTCGGCGGCGGGCACCCACCTCAACGAGACACTGGGCTATACCCCCAACGGCAATATCGCGGCGATAGCCCAGACGGCGACGGATGCCAACAACAAGACCTTCAGCAACAGCTTCACCTATGATGGGCTGGATCGGCTCATCAGCGCCACTTCGACAGACCCATCGCCGTTATACGCGAACGAGAGCTACAGCTTCGACACATTGGGTCGCATGACCAGCCGCACGGTGGGCGACACCGTCAAACCCTACAGCTACGACACCACCCACAAAGATGCGCCCGCCAACTACAACGGGGTCAGCTACACCTACGATGCCAACGGCAGCCAGGTGAGTACCAGCGCCGGGCAAAGCCGCACCTTCGACCCCGAAGGCCGTCTGAGCAGTGTCAGTGACGGCACCACCGTCAGCGCCTACATCTACGATGCCAACGGCCAGCGCCTGCTGACCAGCGTCACCGCCGGCGGCACCACGCGCTGCGCCTACCGCTCATGCGCCTACCGGCACATCCAGCCGCTTGATTATGCCAGCCCTGCGCCACTGCTTACGCCCATGATTACGCCACCTGCGATTCTCGTCTAACCCGCGCCGCGCACCCTTGTAAAAGACCGTAACGCCGGTTACAGTAGTAATCCCACGCCGACCAGCATGGCACAGAGGCATACCCCTTTGCGGAGCCCCTCCCCCCGCTCGGTCCGCTCGTGCAGCAGCACCAGCGCCAGCAGCCATACCCACAGTGGGTTCAACCCATTCAAGGCGGAAATTAACGCGGCCGGCACCCCGGCCGCCACCGCCCAGGCCGGGGCCAGCCCCGCGCAGAAGCGCAGGGTTTGCTCACTGATCAGTATCGCCCAGGTACTCCGGTCCACCGTGTGCCAGACTGCGCGCCGCCGCCAGCGGCGCCACAACCCCAGTGCCCCCACTGCCCCAATCGTTCCCCAATCCTCCCACACTTGTCCTTGCCAAAAGCCGGCGGTCCGGCTGACATAGGCGCGCAACAGGTTGTCGGCCGCCAGCAGCCCGGTCACACCCAGCATTGCCCAAGCCGCCTGCGGCACCCGTGCCTGCCCGGCTGCGGCCGGCCGCAGGCTCACCAGCACGCTGCTCACGACCAGCACCGCAAAGGCCAGCCATTGGCGCGCCGTCAGTTGATCGCCCAGGAAGACGATGCCGCCGATCAGGGTATGGACCGCCGTCAGCCGCAGCAACAAGCTGATCCACGACACGGCTTCCTGGGCCAACAGGGCATAATAGACCCAGGCCGCAAACACAAAGGCCACGCCGCCCAGGCTCCCCAGGAGCGCCGTGCTCAGAGCGACCGGCGGCAACAGCAGCACCCCAGCCACGCCCACGGGTAGACCCACTATCGCGAACGAGGCCACGCACACAAAGGGCGGCACCGCCCCACTCATTAGATGCTTGTCCAGCACGCTAGCCCCGGCTGTGAGCAGCGAGCAAGCGAGTACGAGAAATAGCCAGTTCATGTCGCACCTCCCGCAGTGATCGAAGTTGTTAGGACGATCCACGCTGTGCGTGGTTGTTAGGACTATCATGCGGGATAAAGGCTACAGAAATACGCCCAATGCGGTACAATTTTGTATAGAGTCACCTACGCCGGTGCCGCGCCGCCCCACCTAGGCCCGATCAGTGTGGCACTAGCGGCACCCGACTACGCATTCTCGTACCCCCTACCCCGATTCTGTGTAGCCCGTTGCGGGTACAGTAACAGCAGCGAACAGCTTGCCGGTAGTAATGATTGGAGCAGACTATGCACACCCAGCGCAATGAACGCTTTGGTCGCTTGTTGAGCGAGGGCATCAGTAGCGTCGCCCGACGGCAAGGGCGCACCCTTCAGGAGGTCGAAAGGGCTATTGGCGCGGCGCTAGGCTATGCACGGGCCACGGTCGACAGTTGGCGGCGCGGCAGCATTCCCACCACGCCGGAGCAAGTGGCTTATCTAGTGCGGTACTGCGTGACTCAGGGGCGGCTGGACCGGAGCTGGGCAGCCGCCCTGCTGCAACAGGCCCACTACCCCACACCAGAGGCGTTCCTCGACGAACTCTGCCCCGCCGCGCAGGGTGGAGGCTTCATGCCGGCGGTACGCGACAACCTGCCGGCGCGCTATGGGGTCTTCCTGGGCCGCCAGGACGATGTGGCTCAGGTATTGGAAGGGCTGGACTCGCGCTGGCCGCTGATAGCGATTGAAGGCTTCGCCGGTAACGGCAAGACGACTTTGGCACTGGCTATTGCCTACCAGGTGCTGAACACGGCGGAGGGTGAGCCGCCGGCCCGCTTTGCTTATGCAGCCTGGATCTCGGCGAAACATCAGCCGGAGCGCCGCCTCTGGCATGAAGAGGTGCTGAACACCGTGGCCCAACTGCTAGGGGCACCGACGCTCACCCAGTTACCACTGCCGGCAAAGGAGCAGGCGATCAATGGGCTGCTCCATACGTGGCCGACCTTGCTGATCATCGACAACTTCGAGACGATCAATGACCCGGTCTTGGTGGCTTGGCTCCACCGCTTGCCGGAGCCGAGCAAGGTGTTGATTACTAGTCGGCACACCCAGTTACGCACGGCCTGGGCGATTCACCTGGGCGGGCTGGACTGGGTGGCTGCCCTAACCTTGATCCGGCAGCACGGCCGGCGGCTGCATATTGCCGCCTTGACCACCGCTACCGATGCCGATCTCCGGCCTTTGATCGAGGTGACGGGGCGCAATCCGCGCGCTATCGAACTGGCGCTAGGCCATCTGAAGTACCGCAGTCTAGCAGAGATCGTAGAACATCTCTACGCCGCCAGCCCCGATATGGAGGAGATCTTTAACTATCTGTTCGCCTACACCTGGGAGCGCCTAGGTGCGGATGCCCGCCACCTGCTGTGCGTCACGCCGCTCTTCATCGCTAGTATGGACCGGGCGGCCCTCGGCGCGGCGGCGGGTTTGGCCATGTTGCACCTGGACCTCGCGTTGCGTGAATTAGTCGAGGTCTCGCTACTGGATGTACAGGAGGATCAGCCGCTGGAGTCGCCGCGCTATACGGTCCATCCCCTCACCCGTGCCTTTGCCGCTGCCCAGCTAGCGACCGAATCCGGCGGGGCGACCATCTATGCACACTGGTTAGATTGGTACAAGAAGTTTCTTCTGACCTTTGGCACCGAGCATGACCTGGAAGACTGGGCGGCCTTCCTACAGTTGGACGCAGAGCGCGACAATTTGCTGGCCGCATTGGATTGGGCGCTCCTCCATCAGCCGGCGACGGCCATCCTGATGATGCAACACCTGTGGTATTACCTCTATATCCGCGGTCTCTGGCCGCAGTGTGAATACTACACCCGTGCCCTGATCCCGCTGGCGCAAGCACAGGGCGATACCCGCGCTAATTTCCGACTCCGCGCGCATTTAGGGTGGCTGATCATGTACCAAGTAGGCCGGGGCAGCGACGCGCTCACCATGTTACACCAAGTGATGGAGGAGATCGAGGCGCTGCAACAATCGAGCTGGTTAGTGGATCTAGATGTCTGGAACTACCTAGGCCAAACCTATATTACGCTGAACAACCTGGAGCAAGCCGAGTTCTATTTGCGCCGCTTCCACCAAGCGGCAGCCGAACAAGGGGATGCCCGGGGCGTGCTAGTAGGTGCCTACTACTTGGCGCGGATTGCGATCATGCGGCACCAACCCGCCCACGCCCAACAGATCCTGGTACCCTTACATCAAGAGGCGCAGCAAATGGGCTGGGAACGCGCCCAAGGCTACACGGCGTTTTGGCTGGCCTGGGTGGCGCTCGATCTCAACCAGCACGCCACCGCGCGGGAATGGCTCTGGGTCGCCGAGGAGACGGCACGCCACTGGAATGAACCGTTGCTGCGGGCTCAGACACAGGTGGGCTACGCCTATCTGCTGTGGCAACAAGGGCACCTAGCCGCTGCGGGTGAGTCCGCACGGCAAGCGAAGTATGTGTTGGAGCACTTGCACGCCTATGAAGGAGGTGAATTTGATGATTTGCTCACCCGCTTAACCGAGCAGGCTCCTACGACCGCCGAAACGTGATAAAAACTTCTCACCTCCATATAATACTGTGATGCTCCATATGTGATACAATGATGCAATCATAGCTGGAGGTGATACTATGCCCGGCATCAAATATCCACGTCTAGGCGAACTAATCGACTACCTGATAAAGCACTGGGCGGTACAAGAACACTGGACTATGGCCCATACCATGGACGAAGTCGCGGCCTTGACCCACTTCGCCAAACCGACCATCCACCACTGGCGCAAGGGCACCGCGCGCCCGGATGATACCACCCTGGCGACCCTGGCCCGGCTAGGTCGCCAGATCGGCTTGGACCGCCGCTGGGGAGCCCAGTTGCTACAGGCAGCTCGCCACCCGGAGGCTACCCTGCTGGAAGCCATTTGGGGACCGGTGCTACTCAAAGAGGTACCTAACAACCTACCCGCCTGCGCTCCCCGCCCTTTAGTAGGACGCGAGGCCGAGTTAGCCGAGCTGCAGAGACTACTCCACTGTTAAGGGAACCGCAACTTGGCGGTTAAATGGATCTACTGCTTGTCATAGTAATTCCATAGGCTGAAGTAGTGAAAAGCGCAGGCTTGGGCGCTGCCGAATTCTATTATTTGGCCCGGTCCAGCGGGCCGGAACCAGGGCCGCACCCCTTGACACATCCCCTATACTAGAGAAAACAGCCGACAGAAGAGCCCCTTCTGTCGGGTGAATCACACCAGCCGCGACAAGGCTTGTGCCTTACCGCCTACCCGTAAACGGGGCCGATTGGCGCAAAAACAGCATACGGAAGGAACGGCGACCTTGTGACGGAAGCGTTGCCCGTACCCGACTGCCTCGCCGCCTGGGTGGCGTACTACCAGCGCCAGGTGGGGGGAGGCACGCGCCCGCCCGCAGCCGCCGCCAAGATCGCGCTGCATCTCGGGCGCTTCCATACGTACTTCACCGCCACCTACGGGCATGACCGGCTCTCGGCGTGCGTGCGCCGTGATGTGCTCGGCTGGCAAGCACACCTGCGCGCCCAGCCGCTCGCCCCGGCGACAGTCAACAATCACCTCGCCTCCCTGACCGCCTTCACCGCCTGGGTCGCGGCCCAGGCACCAGCGCTGTTTGCTACCGGCAATCCCGCCACCCAGATCGCCGAACTCGGCCTGGGGCCGCTCGAACCCCGCGCCCTCACCGCCGCCCAGGTGCGCTCGCTGAAAAGCGTCTGCGACCGGCTGCCACGCTTCCACCAGTTACGCGGGCAGCGCTGGGCCGGTGTACCCACTGCGCCGGCGCACCATTATGCCCGCCCCTGGCGCGACCGCGCCATCGTCTTTGTGCTGCTCTCCACCGGCCTGCGCCGTGAAGAACTCACCCGGCTCGATCTTAACCAAGTGGAACCCTACACACCGACGGCCTTGCAGGCGGTCCATCGCGCCCGCATCAAGGCCGTACGGGGCAAAGGCAACACCGAGCGCGTAGTGTTTCTGTCTGCCGATGCGCGCGCCGCCCTGGCCGACT
>JALYUO010000545.1 GCA_030853735.1 Chloroflexota bacterium | reverse complement strand
GGGCGAGGAGATCCGGGCGGCGCGGCGGCTGGCGCGCAGCAATGGGCGCGTCGGCTGGGGGCTGTTCCGCGACGATGTGCGGCGCGGGCGCATTATTGACCTGGTGGGCCTGGCCCTGCTGCTGGCCCTGGCCGTCAGCCTCGCCACGTCGGGCGACTACCAGGTGCAGACGGTCACGGTGGTCAACGCCAAGTCGATCAGCAACGAGCAGGCGGCGCGCATGACCGGGTTGGTCGGCAGCAACATCTTCCTGGTGGACCCGGCCAAAGTCGCAGCGCGGTTGCGCCAATCGCCTTTCATCAAAGATGCGACGGTGGAGACCACCCTGCCCGATGCCGTCACGATTCGCGTGGACGAGCGGCGGCCCAACGTGGTCTGGGTGCTGATCGACAACACGCCCTACCTGATCAGCGACGACGGCGTGATCATCAGCCAAGCGCCCACGCTCCAGGGCTACGTGGTGGTCTATGACAAAGATACGCGGCCCGGTTCGCTGCACCTGGGCGACAAATTGGAGCGGCAAGACGTGGTGGACGTGGCGCAGGGACTGTTCATGCGCCTGCCCGACGCGACCGGGCTGCACATCCGCCAGATGGAGTATCAGGTCGCCGGCGGCGTGACGGTGGTCACCGACACGGGGCGGCGCGTGCGCGTCGGCGACGGAGCCGACCTCGACACCAAGATCCGCGTCACAGCCGCCCTGGTCAAAGACCTAGCCGAGCACGGGCAGCCCTGGCACACGCTCGATATCCGTTCCCCCGAACGGGTATCGGTGATCCCGTAGGCCCGCGATGCGAAGTATGTGGCTGCCGCTATTGGCGTTAGTGATTGGCTTGGTGATCGGGCTGCAATTCAGCTTCACCATCCCGACTGAATATGCCCGCTTCACCGCGGTCGGCATTCTGGCCGCGCTCGATGCCGTGCTGGGCGCGGTGCGGGCCGAGTTGAATCAAGCGTATGACAACCGGGTGTTTTTCACCGGGCTGCTCTCTAACATCGCGCTGGCCGTGGCCCTCACTTATCTAGGCGACCGCCTGGGCGTGGACCTGACCATCGCCGCCGTCGTGGCCTTTGGCGTGCGAATGTTCGACAACGTGGCGATTATCCGCCGCCATTTCTTATAAATCACTAGCATTTTCTGCCCGGTTATGATATGATAAACATATCGCAGCCTGGAGATATGGCTACTCTGGAGTACGCAATGCCGAAAAACCAGGAACGGATCATCGTCGGCCTTGATGTCGGCACCACCAAAGTTTGCACCGTGGTCGGCGAAGTGGGGCGCGGCGCGGGCGTGAACGTGTTGGGCGTGGGCATCGCGCCGTCCGCCGGCCTCAGCAAAGGCATGGTGGTAGACATCCCGGAGACGGTGCGCTCCATCGCCTTGTCGCTGGAGCGGGCCGAACGGCTCTCCGGCTGCAAGATCGGTTCGGCCTACGTCGGCGTGGCGGGCAGCCACATCGCCTCGCTCAACAGCCGCGGCGTGGTGGCCGTTTCGCGCGGCGACCGGGTAATCACCGGCGAGGACGTGACCCGCGCCGTGGACGCGGCGCGCACGGTCGCTATGCCGCAGCAGCGCGAGGTGTTGCACGTTATTCCGCGCTGCTATGTGGTGGATGGGCACGAGGGCGTGCGCGACCCGGTGGGCATGGCCGGCTTCCGGCTCGAAGTCGAGACGCACATCGTCACCGGCGCAGTCACGGCGCTGCAAAACTTGGTGCGCTGTGTGCAACGGGCGGGCATCGAGGTAGACGACTTGGTGCTGCAACCGTTGGCCTCCGCCGAGGCGGTGCTGACCGAGCCGGAGAAAAACCTGGGCGTGGTGCTGGTGGACATCGGCGGCGGCACGACCGATATTGCCGTTTTTATCGAGGGCAGCATCTGGCACACGGTCGTCTTGCCGGTGGGCGGCAACCACCTGACCAACGACCTGAGCATTGTGCTGAAAGTGCCGTTCGATGCCGCCGAGCGGCTGAAGTTGGCGCACGGTATCGTCGCCCCGCCGCCGCGCAAGCGCGACCTGCACGGCAACGGCCACCATGCCGTGCCGCCGAACACCGCCTTGCCGGGTGGCATGGACCCGCTCACCGGCGGGCCGGCGATCCATCCGGTGCAAACCGAATTGCTCCGCATCCTCGACGACGCGGAGCCGGACGACGAGGACGATCTGCTGATCCCGGTAGACACCTTTGCCGCCGGGCAAACAGCCGATGTTCCGCAAGGTCTGGTCACCCGTATCCTGGAAGCGCGGGTTGAGCAGATTTTTGGCCTCGTAGCCGCTGAAATTAAGCGCAGCGGTTACGACGGCCTCTTGCCGGCGGGCATGGTCTTGACGGGCGGCGCGGCACGGCTGCCCGGTATCGCCGAGATGGCGAGTCGCACCCTCAATATGCCGGTGCGGGTGAGCGTGCCGCAAGGAATGACTGGGCTGACCGACGCGCTCGACAGCCCGGCCTATGCGACCGGTGTGGGTTTGGCTCTCTGGGCCACCCGGCACACCGGCGCAGGCGGCCCGTCGGGCCGGCCGCTGTCTACGGCGCACCCGCGCCCCGCCGGCGGCAACGAGTTTTATCAGCGTTTGCGTGGCTTTTTACGCGAGTTTTTGCCATAGGGCTATCGATCACAAAGGAGAGACCCATGTACGACCGCCGGAACCAACCGCCCCCGCCCCCGCCTAGCCCGTCCTATGGCCCGACCGGGGATGTCGAAAACTTCGCGCAGATCAAAGTGATCGGCGTGGGCGGCGGCGGCAGCAATGCCGTCAACCGCATGATCCGCGCTGAAGTGAAGGGCGTGGAGTTTATCACCGTCAACACCGATGCCCAGGCGCTGCTGCACGCCGACGCGCAGATCCGCATCCGCATCGGCGACAAGCTGACCAAAGGACTCGGCTCCGGCGGCAACCCCACCGTGGGCGCGAAAGCCGCCGAAGAGAGCAGCGATGAACTATTCGATGCGCTGCGCGGGGCCGACATGGTGTTTATCACCGCCGGCCTGGGCGGCGGCACCGGCACCGGCGCGGCCCCCATCGTGGCGCAGATCGCCCGCGAAGCCGGCGCGCTGACCGTCGGCGTGGTCACCCGCCCCTTCACCTTCGAGGGCAGCCGCCGCCGCCAAAACGCCGAAGAGGGCTACAACAACCTGAAGCAGCACGTTGACACGCTGATCACCATCCCGAACGACCGCTTGCTGGCCGTGGCCGACAAAAAGACCTCGATGCTGGAAGCGTTCCGCATGGCCGACGATGTGCTGCGGCAAGGCATCCAGGGCATCTCCGACCTGATCACCGAACACGGCATGATCAACCTCGACTTTGCCGATGTGAAGGCGATCATGAGCGATGCCGGCTCGGCCCTGATGGCGATTGGCCGCGGCAGTGGCGACAACCGCTGCGTGGACGCGGCGCGTATGGCGATTGAAAGCCCCTTGCTGGAGATCAGCATTGACGGCGCGAAAGGCGTGCTGTTCAACATCACCGGCGGCGAAGACCTGGGCATCCTCGAAGTCTACGAGGCCGCCGAGATCATTCAGCAGGCCGCCGACCCTGAAGCGCACATCATCTTCGGCGCGGTGATTGACCCGGCGATGGGCAAAGACGTGAAGCTGACCCTGATCGCCACCGGCTTCGACAGCGTGCGCGCCCGCCCGGTGCAGCCCGCCCGCCCGCAACTGCAACCGACCACCTACGGCCAGCCGCAGCAGTACAACGCGCCGCGCCCGGCCCAGCCGCAGCAATACGACGCGCCGCGTCCGCAAGCGCCCGCGCCCCAGCCG
>JALYUO010000496.1 GCA_030853735.1 Chloroflexota bacterium | reverse complement strand
TCGCCCGTCCCCCGGCTCCTGCGCTAATTTAGATGCGTTTGCCCTGCTGAACGACTCACTTGCGAAACGTCCACTCGTCCGTCGCATACTTGTTCGCCACGAGTGCGTCCCAGCGGGCTAGTTCGGTGGGGGTCAAGTGACCCGGTTCTAACGTTATGTCAAGCGCTGCCTCAAACCCGGCTTGCAAGGCGACCGCAACCTCGTCACGGCGCAACGGTGCGCGGGCAAACTCGTTGAGGCCGGCCATACGGAGCGTCAGTTGGGTTTGGGCGCGCAAGCGGGCCGCCTCGTCGGGGTGGCGGAAGGCACGCGACCAGCGCGCCAGATCGGCATCCAACAGCACCGAACCTTGTTGCAGTACCACCCCGCCCCGGCGCGTCTGCGCGCTGCCGATCACCTTGCGCCCCTCCACCGTGATCTCATAATCCGTCGCCTCGTCGAAGCAGACCGCGCCCGCCGGATCGCTATGCTCCGGGTTGGGGCGACCCGCCCGCCGCGCCGCCAGTTCCGCCCGTGCTGCCGCTAACGGCGAAGTGCCGCGCCGCGCCGCCGCATCGGGTGGTTCGGCCATGTGCGCCGCGATGCCCAGCCGCGCCAAGCCCAGCACCAGCCCCTGGCTGATCTTGCGGTAGCTTTCCACCACGCCGCCCTCGACCCGCGCATCATTGGCCGGCGCGATCAGGCTATAGGTCAGTTCGCGTGCGCCGTCGTGCAACACGGCCCGCCCGCCGGTGGGTCGCCGCACCAGGGTATAGCGCTGTTCGCGCACCCAATCGGTGTCAATCTGCCCCGCTAACGGCTGGTTGGTGCCCACCGACAGGCAGCCCGGCTGCCAGCCATAGAAGCGCACCGTCGGCGGCCCGCCCGCGATGCCCGACTCCAGCAGCGCCTCGTCCAGCGCCATATTCGAGTACCCCGGCTCCGGCGGGGTGATGATCAGTCGCCAGTTCATAGTCCCAGTCACTTTGAGGTAGTAGTCAGGGCGGTGGTATATTCAAATCCCGACAGATTTTGAGCGCAAGTTTATTATCAATTTCTGTGTGGCGTGGCACCGCCGAAACATTACCACTCCCAGTGTTCCAGTAAATCGAATGCTTTTTACCTTCACGCAGTAACCGACAACCCTGATCATGGAGATGCTTTAGCAAGCTGTGACGTTGCATTTAACGTTACACTGCTACCGATAATGCTTCCCGGATTACTGATTTTCCGGCAGTTACGTTTCGAGCCAACTCGCGATTGGCTTCAACAATCAGCTGCACAGCTTCGCGTAAGTTCTCACGCGCTTCTTCTAGTGTCGCACCTTGCGTGTTAGCACCAGGTAACTCTTCAACGTAAGCGATCCACCAATTCTCCGTTTGCTCAAAGACCGCTGTAAAAGTATTGACCATGATTGTTACCTCATCTTCTTAGTAGCGCGTCCAAGATTTAATCTAAGGCTGCATATCTACAAATCGGCCCATGCAGCATCCTCTTCGGGTAAGAGCCAATCGCGGCTCAACACCGCTTCGGAGGCCAGCATCGTTTGGAACGACTCGGATGGAGGTTGACGGTCGGATAGATAAGAGACAAAATCAAGCACGACCGCCAACTTGTCCTCTGGTAAGCGGCTCAATCGCTCCTCAATTTGTGTGCGTACAGCAGTTTCATTAGCTTGCATTGCCTTCTCCTTGCGGCGGCTCCCATTGGATTTCGCCCCGCGCCAGTCGCGCTTCGTAATCCTCTAAATCTTGTAGGTAGGTATCCATACCCTCTTCGGCGATGTTCTCTTCTCCTGCTAAGGGCAAGACACGTACTTCCCAGCGATTGTATCATGCCTGGGCAACGGGTACTCAGCTACAGCTTCCTCGGCTACGTCGGGATCGATAGGAGCCGGAAAGCCTGCTTGCCGGCGCGCCAGTTGCGCGCCGTACAACAAGGCAGCCCGTATGCCCGCATGAGTCAGGCGGGGATAGGATTCCAGCAGCATAGCAATGCTCTCGCCCGCCGCCGGCTTCTCTAAAATCAGTTCGACGGTGATGCGCGTGCCGACAACCACGGGCTTGCCCATCATCACTTGTGGGTCCGACACAATCAGAGCGTCCGCCATCCCGCGCCTCCGAACTTGCCGACGAAGTAGCGCCCGCCCCGGCGATCACAATGCCACGCGACGGCTGCTAGGATCGCCTGCGGGGTCAGTTCAGGGAAGGCATCAATCAGGATCGCGATGGAGTACCCGGCGCAGACTTGCCGCGCCAGCCATTCGACCGAAATTTCGGTGCCGACGATCACCGGCGTGCCGTACAAGATGTTCGGATCAGAGACAATCCATTCTTCCTGCATTGCTTTCTCCCTTAGCCAGAGATTATCGTTCCTGCGAACGCAGGCGAGTAATGCCGGGGCTGATCACTGTGAACACCTGAGCTAGTTCATCGGCGTGTTGCTTAATCACCATGCTGACCATAGCTGCTTTCGCAGTAGGCGACAAGCCAGCCAAACGCAACAGGATTACACCATGAGCAATGCGCTTTTGGCGAAAAACAATTTCACCAAACCCTTTGTCGGCCGTCAATAACAAAACGCCCTCTGCGTCTGCCCAACCAAACACAAGATCGTCATCAATGCCAGGGCTTACTTCAGCAACTGCGCTAATGCTATGCCCATCCTGACGGAGACGCTCGACAATCGGTTTATCCACACTTTCATCAGCTAGAAACCTCACGCAGCACCTTCCGCCGTAGGATAAACCACATCGGCGCGCAATGCCTCAGCAGCGAAAGCGAGTGCCGCCAGGATCGCTTCGCGGGTGAGGTGAGGATGAGCCTCTAAAAGCTGCTCAATATCTTCGCCTGCGGAAAGTTTTTCCAAAATGAGTTCCACGGTGATGCGGGTTCCGACAACGACCGGCTTGCCCATCATCACCTTGGGGTTGGAGACGATCAAGTTCTTCTGCATGGTATCACTCCTTCTATGCACTGCTTACCCGCGCAGCAAGCAGCGCTGCTACAGCGCCTCCCACCCTCGGAGAACGGCACACGGTTCCTGGCCGCAACCGGATCATACCAGCGTGTGCCGTTCCCCAATTCAGAACTCAGAACTCAGAACTCAGAACTTCGACTACGTCGCGCGCCAGCGCAGGTTGGGTTCGCGAGCGGCTTGCACTTCGTCGAGGCGGCCGTACTTGCTGGTGTGCGGCGCGTGGTTCAGCACGTCCGGCGCGGTGCGCGCTTCCTCGGCAATAGCTTTCATGGCCGCGATAAACTCGTCCAGCGTCTCTTTGCTCTCGGTTTCGGTTGGCTCGATCATCAGGGCTTCTTCCACGATCAGCGGGAAGTAGACCGTCGGCGGGTGGAAGCCGTAGTCAATCAGCCGCTTGGCGACATCCAGCGTCTTGATGCCGTAGTCGCGTTTCAGGTTTTTGCTGCTCAGAACCACTTCGTGCATATTCACGCGGTCGTAGGGCAGCCAGTAGGTGCCCGCCAATTGGCCGCGAATGTAGTTCGCGTTCAGGATGGCGTTTTCGCTGACGCGCTTCAGGCCGCGCAACCCCAGGTGGCGGATATAGGTGTAGGCGCGGTCAAACATCCCGAAGTTGCCCATGAACGCCTTGACGCGCCCAATGCTTTTCTCCGGCATCACCGGCAGGTAGAAGGGGCCATATTCGCCGTCTTGCTTGCCGACGACGGGGCCGGGCCGGAAGGGGGCCAGATGGGCTTTGAGAGCCACCGCGCCCGCACCAGGGCCACCACCACCGTGGGGCGTGGTGAACGTCTTGTGCAGGTTGATGTGCATCACGTCAATGCCCAGGTCGCCGGGGCGAATGTGGCCGACCAGCGCATTCAGGTTCGCGCCGTCGCCGTAGACTTGGCCGCCCGCCCGGTGGACGCGCTCACTGATCTCCAGAATGTTCGGCTCGAACAGACCCAGCGTGCTGGGCACGGTCAGCATGATGCCGGCTGTGCGCTCGTTCAGGTTGGCGCTCAACTGTTCCAGGTCCACATTGCCATGCGCGTCCGACTTCAACTGGATCATCTTGAAGCCCGCCGAAGTCGTGGTGGCCGGGTTGGTGCCGTGCGCGCTGTCGGGCACCAGGATCGTGTCGCGCACCGTGTCACCGCGATCCAAGTGGTAGGCGCGAATGACCAGGATGCCGGTGAACTCGCCGTGCGCGCCTGCTGCCGGCTGCAACGTCACCGCGTCCATGCCGGTGATGGCGGCCAGATAATCTTGTAAGCCATACATCACTTCGAGCGCACCTTGCACGGTCTCCGGCGGCTGGTTCGGGTTGATCGCCGCGAAGCCGGGCAGGATCGCCACGTCTTCATGCACTTTGGGATTATATTTCATGGTGCAGGAGCCGAGTGGGTAGAAGCCGCTGTCAATGCTGTAGTTCGCCTGCGAGAGGCGCACGAAATGGCGCATCACGTCTACTTCGGACAGCTCGGGCAGGTCCAGCTGCTCACGCAGCAAGGCCGCAGCGGGCAACGGGGCGGCTGGCACGTCGTCGTCGGGCAAGGACACGCCGATGCGACCAGGGCTGCTCAACTCGAACAGCAACGGCTCCACCTGACCTTCGCGTGGGTTCAGCTTGGGGCCGGCCGGCGGGCCGTCTGGCGCGTTGATCGCGTGATCCAGTGCAGCGGTCACGCCCTTAATGGCTTTTTCGATCAGGGTCATCTCAGGCACCTCCGCCCGTGGACGCGGTGATGCTCCGCAGAGCCGCCACCAGCGCATCCAGTTGTTCCCGGCTGTTCATTTCGGTCACGCACAGCAACCAGCCGTTTTCGACCTGATCGCTCACATCCAAGCCGCCGATGATGCGATGATCGAGCAAGCGGCGGTTCAGTTCGCCCGGCGCGATAGGCGTTTGCACTAGAAACTCTTTGAAGAAGGGACCGTCATTCAGCACCTTGAAACCGGGCAGCGCGGCCAGTTCGCCCGCCAGATAATGGGAGCGGTTATAGCAGATTTCGGCGACGCGGCGCAGGCCGTACTTGCCCATCAGCGCGAGATAGGCGGTGTTGGCAAGCGCGATCAGCGACGAGTTGGTACAGATGTTGGAGGTGGCCTTTTCGCGGCGGATATGCTGTTCGCGCGTTTGCAGCGTCAGCACAAAGCCGCGCTTGCCGTCGCGCGTGTCTTTGGTCATGCCGGCCAAGCGGCCCGGCAGCGAGCGGGTATATTTCTCTTTGACCGACAGCATCCCCGAATAGGGACCACCGAATTGCTGCGGCGCGCCCAGCGACTGCCCTTCGCCGATGGCGATATCCACGTTCATCTCGCCCGGCGCTTTCAGAATGCCCAGTGAGATCGGCTCGTAGACCAGG
>JALYUO010000492.1 GCA_030853735.1 Chloroflexota bacterium | reverse complement strand
TCGTCATATTGCTTGTTGACCCAGCCCTGCGGCGTGATCGCGATATCGGAGCGGAAGACGAGGCTCAACCAGTTCTGCGGATCCGGGTAGTCCTGGCACCAGCCGAGGACGTAGATCTGCGGCAGGGTCTCGTTCTTCTTGGTCAGCTTGGTGTACTCTTTCGGGTCCACCGGGTCCAGTTGCGCGTCAATGCCGAGATTGACCTTGAGCTGGTTTTGGATCCACTCGTTGCGCGATTTGTTGCGGGCCGACGAGCTATAGGTGATCTTGATCGGCGGCAGCCCCTGCCCATTGGCGAACCCCGCGTCCGCAAGCAGCTTCTTGGCCGCTGCCGGATCGAAGTCGCCCTGCTTCAGGTCTTTTTCGTAGCCGGGGCGACCGGGCGGGATGAAGCTGTCGGACACGGTACCCGCGCCCTTGAGGATCACTTCGACCCAGTCTTGCTTGTCGAGGGAGAGCGCAAAGGCTTGGCGCACTTTCACGTTGTCGAACGGCGGCTTGTTGAGGTTGAAGCCCAGGTAGAAGCTGCAGTTACCCGGCGTGCGGGCATATTGCGTCTTCAGTGTGGGATCGTCGTTCACCGCTTTGAGGTCTTCAGGAGCCACATTGGCGGTATCCAGTTCCCCTTGCTTGTAGGCGGCGAACGCTTGCGCGCTTTCCTTGATTTCGCGGAACTGAACGCGCTGAATCTTCGGCTGGCCCTTGCGGTAGTTGGGGTTGGCTTCCCACACCGCGCCGCTGCCGTGGTTCCACTGGCGTAGAATGAACGGCCCGTTGCCGATATAGTTCTTGGGATCTTGCGTCCAGGTGTCGCCGGCGGCCTTGATGAGGTCGGCACGCACCGGCATCCCGATCCAGGTGGCGAGGATATAGTTGAAGTAGGCAACCGGCTGGCTGAGGGTGAAGATGATCTGATCCCCTTGCAGCTTGATGCCCAGGTCGGTTTTGGCCGCTGCGATCTTCGCCGTGTCCGTGACGGGCGCTTCGCTCAACGCCTGTGCGCCCTTGATGTCATAGGCGATGTAGGCGTAGTTGCGGTCGGGGATGGTCGGGTCGAGCAGGCGCATCCAGCCATCGTAGAAGTTCTGGGCCGACAACGGCGTGCCGTCGCTATACTTCAGCCCTTTGCGGACGGTGACGGTGTAGGTCAGGCCGTCTTTGGAGACATCGGGCATCTTCTCGGCGGCCGCCGGGACAGGTTCGTTCTTCTCGTTCAGTTCCAACAAGCCTTCATAGGCCATGTGGACCCAACCGATTTCGCCGACGAAGGAGCCTTTTTGCGGGTCTACCTGATCGGGGTCGCTGCCGATATTGATCCGCAGCACTTTGGTGCCCGGCGCGGCCGTGCTAACCGGCATTGCGGTAGCATCCCCCGGGGTCATCGCGCCACCCATAGCAGCGGTCGGGGTCATTGCGCCGCCCATAGCGGCAGTCGGGGTCATCGCGCCGCCCATGGCGGCAGTCGGGGTCATCGCGCCGCCCATGGCCGCTGTCGGCGCCTCCACCGGGGCCGTGGTGGTGGCGGTCGGATCTGTGCCGCCGCAGGCGGTCAGCAACATACTGGCCCCCAGAGTCGCGGTCCCCAGCAGGGACAAGAATCGGTTTTTCTTCAACTGCTCTCCTCCTTATGGTACATAAATCGTAGAGACCGGCGCAGGGCCGGCGCTACCTAAGATCCGGCAACCCATCGGGATCGGGTCGCATCCTATACTCTGCCGGCGGAGTGGTAGCACCTTGTCTGCAAGTTGCCCGCCTGCGGACCTCCGGCGCAGCAGAGTATGCACTTATCTTACCACGTTTGCGGACAGCAAGCAAGCAGGTTTCTCTACACCGACGGCTCCGTTTACGCGGTCTTGTAGTATATACCCATGCGTGGGGCAAGCGGTTCACGCACGGGGTTGGCGTTGGAGAGTGCCGTGTGCAAGATTCGCGCCACTAGGCGTTAGGCACGGCGCAGGCGAATGCGCCAGACCATGAGCATGGCTTCGAGGACAATGGCTTGGCTCATTTTGCTCTGACCGACGCGGCGATCCGCAAAGATGATCGGCGTTTCGACGATCCGCAAGCCCTGGCGATAGCAGCGGTAGGTCACTTCGATCTGGAAGCCGTAGCCGTTCGCATCAATGCCGGCTAGGTCGAGGGACTCCAGCGCGCTGCGGCGGAAGCACTTGAAGCCGCTGGTCAGATCCGCAATCGGCAGGCCGAGGATGGTGCGCGCATACAGCGATCCGCCCCGGCTGATGAAGCGGCGCAGGAACGACCAGTTGCGCGTGCCGCCGCCGGCGATATAGCGCGACCCCAGCACCACGTCGGCCCCCGCCCGGATGTGGTTGACGAACTGCGGCAGATGGCGCGGGTCGTGCGAAAAATCGGCATCCATCTCAAACAGCAGGTCGTAGCCGTGGGCCAGCCCCCAGGCGAAGCCGGCGAGATAGGCCCGCCCCAGCCCCTGCTTGGCCGCGCGGTGCAGCACAAACAGGCGGTCGGGCTGCTGCGCCGCCAACTCGTCGGCCAGCGCGCCGGTGCCGTCGGGCGAATTGTCGTCTACCACCAGGATGTGGAAGGGGCCGACCGCCTGAATGGCGGCGGTGAGCGGGGCGAGATTGTTGCGTTCGTTGTAGGTCGGCACAATGATCAGCAGCTTTTCAGGGGTCATACAGCGGTGGATTCCTTTTCTGCGCGTGGGGCATAGGCGGGCGGCTCGGTCGGCGGGACCAGCCATTGGTAGGCGCTGTAGAGCAAGACCGGGGCGTTGACGGCCAGCGCCGCGCTCCATTGCACCACGGTGCCCCAACTGTCGTTCCAAAGGACCAGGAAATCCCAGACGAAATAATTGGCGACCCCGCCGCCGTTGACGACCAGCGTGCGCTTGCTATAGGCCGTGCGCGCCACTAGCGGCGTGAGCGCCACCAGCCAGCCTTGATACCAGGGCTGGAACCAGAGCGTGCCGAACACCAAGTAGACAAAGAAAATCCCGTAGCAGGCGCGGAACAGCCGGTCGAGGATGGCCGTGCGGTCGCCGGGGCGAGTGCCGCGCAGCAGCCAGATGGTGGCCGCCAGCACCGTTAGGCCGACGCTATAGGTGGCGAGGGCGCGCACCAAGTCCGCCGCCGCACCGTCGCCCAGCGCCGGGGCCAGCCAGCCTTTGAGCGAATTGGGGAGCGAGGCCGTGAACAGGTCGCGGCGGGCCAGCGCGCCAATGGTCTGTGGGCCGCCCCAGAACGGCGCATAGCAGACCAGCCCCGTGATCAGGAAGCCGACGGCGCTGCTGAGAACGGCGCTGGCGGCCTGATACCAGCCCTCACGATCCTGGTGCGGGCCGGCGACCGGGCGGCGCATTTGCCAAATGGCGGCCAGCAGCGGCGGCAGCAGCAGCGCCGGCACAAACTTGCACAGCGCGGCCAACGCCAACACGGCCGGCGCGAACAGCATGGCCCGCCGGCCGCGTGCGGCCAGCCACAGCGCGGCCAGCATAAAGGCGATCATCACCATGTCGTTGTGCCCGTTGCCCGCCGTCTCCCACAGGACCAGTGGACTCCAGGCGAACAGCAACAGCCCGCGCGCCGCCCAGTCGGGTCGCACGCGGCGCAGGGTGGCGTAGATCAGGCAGCAGGTGGCGGCGTAGGCCAGAATGACCAGCCCCTTGAAGGCTAATAGGGCGCGCCAGAGATCGTCGCCGGCCAGGCGGGCTGCAGCGGCGGCCAGCGTTTCCCAGACTGGGCCGTAAGGCGAGGTG
>JALYUO010000446.1 GCA_030853735.1 Chloroflexota bacterium | reverse complement strand
GACCGCAGGTGGGGGTCGCGGTGGGCGACCCGCCCACGGGCAGCGCCGCCGCCCGGCCGGTCCCCGGCGGGACGGCACTATGACCGAGTAGAAGAGCGAGTAGTAGGAACGCTCCTGCACCGAGGAGCGTGGCGCGCGTTGCGTTGATTTGTGTCATGATCACGCTCCGATCAGAGACTATAGGGATTGGTGCAGTGGAGGTTTAATCGGGCAGCGGGACAAAGAAGGAACCCTACCATTCTGAGTGGGCTGACTAGCCCTATGGTTAGTGAGTGTTGTAGCCAAGTACGGCGTGCACGGGGCCGCAGGCGGCGACGGCGGGAACCTTTACGCTTGGCATAGGTGGGGCACCAGTTGTAGAGTGGTGATTAAAAACAACGAACTATAATGCTACAACGTCAATTAACCTTAGCAGGTTTTCCTATTATTGTCAAGTAAAGTTTAGACTTGATGAAATAATCACAGTCGCGATTAGTCACTGAGGTCAGCGCAAGAGTGCAGCCAGCGTTGCCTCTGCCCAGCCGTGATGGATCGCCCAAGCATCATAGACGGACCGCCCCCATGCTTGCATCGCTGCCGCATAGGCCGGGGCGGCCTGGGCCGCCGCCACCTGTACCACAGTGATGTCGCCGCGCAGCGGCGGCGGATCGAGGTGCGGAATGTTATTGCTTTGCAGATAGGCTTGCCACCAGCGGGGTATAGTGTTCGCTTGGGAATACATATCCCGTGTGAAGATCCAATGCAAGCGCAATAGGTGCGCCGCGTTGTTCTTTTTGCCGTGGATCTCCGGGTGTTGCAGTGCGTGGGCATCTACGCCGTAAAAAGTGGCCGTGGCGTAGGCGGGATCGGCATAAGCGCGTTCGCCCAACCCGGCATAGATCTCCCAGCAGCCTTTCACGCCCTCGGCAACGGCTGCGCCGCAGCACTGGCAGCGATTAGCCGGCAAGCCCGCACGGAGCGAATCCTCGTAGAGCCGGCCGGCAAGGAGATAGACTTCTTTCATCGGCACACCCCCTGCAATTTACGCCCAGCGGACCGGCAGCCCCAGAAACGCGCCGTACCGCTCGGCGGCGGCGACGAAGGCCGCGTGTTCGGCGGCGCTGAACGGGGTAAACGTGTCGGCGGTAATCACCACCGTGCCCTTGCTGACCAGATGCTTCCAGGCTCCCACCACCTGCCCGTCCAGCACAATCATATTGCCGAAATAGATGGGGCGTGCTGGATTCCCTTGCGCCATGTGTGCCGGAGCCACGATAGCACTGCGGTCGCTATAACCAACCCCATATTCATCATAATTGGCTAACAGCCAGATGGTTGGCGCGGGGTCGCTTACGCAGGGCAGCGGCTCGGCCAGCCAGTAGGTTTGTCCGTTCACTACCCACTGGACGAGCTGCGCTTGCACCAGGGCGAGGCCGGTTTTCACGTCGGCAGCGGTCAGCCCCGACCACCACTGGAAATCTTTTGCGGTGGCTGGGCCGTGGCCGCTAAAGTAGCGCCGGGTCAGCGCGGCCAACGCTTCCTCCCGTGTCAGCCGCGGGGCCGGCGGCACGCGCTCCTCCAGCAGGGCATAGGTGAACTGCTTGCCGTGCCGTGCGCCACTGCATAGCAGCCCGTCCAATTCCGCGTGCATCAGCAAATGGCCGAGGCGTTGCGTGTCCCCGGTCGCAATGCCGGCCTGCTCCAACCGCGCGCCTAGCTCCGTGCGGGTCAACTGCCGGCCGCCTTGCAGGGCATGAGTCAGCACCGTGGCGCTATGCGCCAAGACTGCGCCATCCACTGCGAGTTTGCGGTCGTAGTAGGCGAGCAAGGCTTTGACCCGTGGCGCAGTGAGCGCCAGCAGCCAACGGATGTCGGCGGGGGCAACAAAATGCCAAGTGGGGCGCATGACATGAGTCCGCAGGATCGTGCCCGCCGTGAGGGCTCCTTCGACCGTCGCTGCGGTTGCGCCGTGGGTCCGCAGGCCGAGCGCCCACTGGGCTGCCGGATAATCCTGCGCCTGCACCGCCCCCAGCCATGACACCACCTCCCCCGCTGTGGCCCACGACGCTCCGGCGATGTGCTGGTTATGCAGGCGCTGCTGGGCAATGTCTCCGTTGCCCCTTGCTCGATCTAGCGCGTCCAAATGTAGTAGGCCAGCGAAGGAAACAGCACCAGTACGGCGGACGTGAGAAGCCCGAAGAACGAGATGCTGCGGAAGGTCAGCAGGTACAAGCCCATGCGCGGGTCTGCTTCAAGGTTCGGATAGAAAACCGCGCTCACGATATAGTGCGGGATAACGAAGGCGAGGATCAGCACCCACGCCGCGATCACGATCAGCACCTCAATCGGCGGCTTACGCAGGATGGTGAGCAGATCGCCTAGCACGCGCGAATACCAGAGCAAGGCCACCGCCAGCAGGATGAAGCCCAGTTCCAGCAGCAACGGCGGCATAGGCAGCCAGTCTATACGGATGTCGCCCCAGAGATTGTTCATTGCTTAGTCTCCTTCCAACAGGGAACGCGCCACGTTGCGGAAGATGCCGACCGCGATCAGGCAGAAGACGGCGGACACGGCCAGCACGGGGAACGACAGCCACTTTTGCTCGTTAGTCAGCGCGGCCCCTGGCTGGTTGAAGCCAATGATGACGATGATCGTGTAGAACAGAATGCCCGATGGGGCCAGCAGCAGCAGTTGCCAATAGGTGCGCGTGTCGCGCAGGCGCTCAAAGCGATAGGCGATGATGGCGATGATGACAAAGGCGGCCCACAGCAGCAGGCTGCTCAAACCGCCGGCTACGTTTGTCCAAAGGAGCAGAAAATCACTGGGCTTGCTGCCGGTTACTTTGCCGCCCGGCGACAGGATTTCGTGCAGCGTCCAGTCGCCACCGACCGTATGGCCTTGATCGGTGTCTTGGTCGGCGGGGGTGCGGCCCCAGCTGCGTGGCCTACCATCGGCGCTCACGGCCAGCGGGGCAAGGCCGGGCTGCCAAAGCGCGGCGTTGTAGTTGGCCCAGTTGGGGTTGGGTGTGCCCCAGTTCACCTGGTCTATGATCAGCGATTTGTCGGGGCCGGGCACCGGGGGGTAGAGGATCAGCGCGTCGGCTTGCGGGTCCAGCCCGCCTAAGTCGGGCACCGCGACCACCTGGGCAGTCTTACCCTTGACCAGCACATCCTGGCTTGGCTCCACCAGCCCTTTGGCAATCGCGTCGGGGGCAAAGACAAACAAGACATAATCGGAGTGGGTAATGACCACGCTGGTACTCAGGATGACCTGATTACGCCCCGTGGCAAGGATCAAGCCGTTGAGCGGGTAGTCAATATTCGCCTGCCGATTGTACAGTTCAAACCATTGGTGTGCCGGATCGCTGCCAATGGGCGCATAGACTTCGCTAAACACCAGCGAGGGCGAGCCGGACGCGGCGGGCGCAGCACCGGCGCTAGCGGCGGCTCCGGCCTGGGCGGGCGGGGGCGCAACCAGCCC
>JALYUO010000434.1 GCA_030853735.1 Chloroflexota bacterium | reverse complement strand
CTAGGCGGGTTGTCCCTGCGTCAGCGCGAAGCGTTGCAGGGCTTTGTTGAACCGATAATCGAAGTCGCGCCGTACCTCCGCCAAGTTCCGCCCCCCTGTAAACTCATTAACCCAATCACCACGTTGTTTAAACACGCCAGTACCTGCGGCGCGTGCCCGGCCCGCACTTGACTGGCATCCTCCCCCAAGGTCACAGCCCGCCGCTGCTGCAACCCCCCTGCGATCTCCCAGTGTCCGCGCACCAACCCCAGCAACGCCGCCGGTCCTGCGGCCGCGGCGCTCACGCTGGTCACGCCGTAGCGGACACTCTCCGTCGTCCGGCGGTGCCGCGTGTCTGTGCGCCGCACCGGCAGTTGGCACCCTTGCGCCAAGCCCGGCCAGTCACTACTGGTCGCCAACGCCCCACTCGCTACCAGCGTGCGTTCTTCGATCCGCCCGTGCCCGCTCGTGACCGTGCGCGCCGTGCGCCAATCCCAATCGCTAGCCTGCTCCCCCGGCTGCAAGGGTGCGAACAGCCAACGGATCTCGTCAAGCAAAGCCGGTTGGTTGGCTTTGACCGTCCACAGGTAGTCGCCGCTCGCTGCCACAATCTGCGCGCTCAGGTTGCGCTGGGCGCATAAGGCATCGCCCGTGACCCCCCGCCCATCGAGGGCGAGTTGCGCCAGCAGGGTCGGCGCGACGGTCAGTTCATTGGCTTTGCGGCTGACGGCGAGTTCGGCGAGCACACAGCCGATCGCGGGGAGATAGGCGACGACGAGATGCACGCCTTGCGTACTGCCGGCGGGGAGCGTGCCGCGCAAGGTCTTGCCGGCGAGGGTGAGTTGCAGCCCGCGCTGGGGCGCGGTGCGGGCCGCGTGGTGGGTGAAGAAGGCGGCGACCTGTTGTTCGAGCGCGGTCACATCGAGGGCAGCAAAAAGGCGGGTCCAGGTAGTAGGATGGGGCAGGGTGCGGCGGGGGAGGCCGCGCCCGGCGGTCAGTTCGGCGGCGCGCAGGCGGGTCCAGTGAGCGAGGGCGGTGAGGGCGGCATAGGTGGCGAGTTTGGCGACGAGGGCCAGCGCTAGGAGGGGCGCGAGGGGATAGCGGCAGCCGCGCGGCTGGCGCGGATCGGGGACGGCGTGCCGATAGGGGAGGAGGTCATCGAGCAGGAAGGCAAAAGGTTCCGGGGTAGCGGTCCATTGCGCGAGGGAGGTAAACGTGGTAGAGTCCAGGAGCAGCACCTTGCTGAGCTAAGGGGTGAGGAGACCTACTCCTATCTTACCGCAGAACGGTGCTGTTGTCGCGCCTCCCTGACTTTGCAAGAGCCATACCACTGCTCACGGGTGCGCTGCATCTTTTTGCATGGGCTTAGGCATCGTGCGCCAGTCGGGTAGCATTGCCAAGCGGTGAACGTCGCCAGGGGTGATGCGCCGCTGGACGGCGAGGACCGGCGCTGGCAGGCGCGGCGCGCACTGCTGGGACTGGGACACCCGGCCCCACCAGGATCGGCCCCTCTGCGGCTACCCGATCACCGGTTGCCGCTACCGCCACGCCCGCGCCTACGGCTTTGCTGCCGCGTCGCGCTTGCCGTCGCCCGGCTGCTGCGGCTGCCGCCTGACCGCGCCAGCCGGTCACTACCTGCGGCCACACCTCCTCCCACCGGTCGCTGCATACCACCGTCCGCAGGCCCAGGAGCGGGTTTACCTGCTGCCGCGCCCAGCGCATCCCCGCTCCCTTCAGCCGCGCTTCCACCACCAACTTATTCGCGCTCTCCACGATCCCACTCCCCCCCGGCCACCCGGCCCCCACAAACGTGGGGTAGTCCATCTGCGCCCGTCGCGGCTCGAAGTACATGAGTTGCTCCGCGATCCCCGCGTGCGCGGCGGGATACACGCGCTGCAAGCGGCGCAATTCACCCAACACCTGCTCGGGGCCGTGCTGTTTGAGAGTTGCGGTTTGCGTCCGCAGCCACGCCTGCAACGGGGCGCTTTCCGTATTCCAGACGGCCCGCCCGGCCGCCGCGAGGTGTTCCACCGCGTGGGGCAGGTCCAAAATCCGCACGGCGTCACTACAGTGGTAGTCGAGAAACCCTTGCAGCCAGACTGCCCCATCCTGCACCCCCGCCGCCGCCGCCGCCGCCCGCCGCCCGCACCGGTGACACGCTACGACCGCCAAGCGCGTGAACTCCGCCGCCGGCGCCAAGCGGGCGAAGTAGCTGAGATGTTCGGCGTGGGGGCGCGGCTGCCCCAGCGCGTCTGCGGGCAGCACCACGCGCCCAATGGCAACGCTTTGGCCCGCCGCCCACGGCCCATCGGCACTAATTTGCAGCCGTTCGGCGGTATCGGGGCCGGGATCGGTGGGGGTGCTAAGGCGGGAGCCGCCGCAGTTGGCGGGCGACGCTGACGGCCCCGGCCGCTTCGGTCATCCGCCGGGC
>JALYUO010000416.1 GCA_030853735.1 Chloroflexota bacterium | reverse complement strand
CACGCCGCCGACCGCGACGGTCACCGCGACGCTCGGTTCGCCCACCGCCGGCGCGACGCGCACGGCCACCGCGACCCTCACCATGACGCGCACCGCCACCGCCACCGTCACAGCCGGATTGAAATAGATGTAGAAACGGCTTTCTCACCGCCAAGACGCAAAGAACGCGAAGGATGCAACGGTTAAAACCCTTCGCGTTCTTTGCGTCTTGGCGGTGTAATCCGTCGTGGTCAATGAATAGCAGGCTAGAGATTTGACACGCTTCCACGCAGACGGTACAATTAGGCCGCCGCCCACGGATGGCGGCAGCTCGATAGATCCACTCGCCTCGACCCGAATAGGAGACACCTTTGGCCGCGACTCGTACCTCTGCCACCCCGTTGACTGCCCCCGCCGCGCTCGGCTGCCCGCACCCCGCCGCCGATCAGGAGCCGTTGTTCACCGCTCGCGACTATATCAGCGGCGATCTGTTTGCCATTCAACGCTGCCGGCGCTGCGGGCTGGCGCGCACCACGCCGCCGGTGCCCGCCGACGAAGTGGCCCGCTACTATCCGCAGGGCTATTATGGGCGCGGCAAACGCTACAGCAGCGGGTTGGAGCGTTTGCTTGATTGGCTCTACAGCTTTCGCGGGCGGCTGATCGAAATCGCCAATGGGCTGGAGCCGGGCCGGGTGCTGGATGTGGGTTGCGGGCGCGGCCTGCTGTTGCAACAACTTCGCAAGCGCGGCTGGGAAGTACAGGGCACCGAACTGAGCGAGGACAGCGCGACCTATGCCCGCGATGTGTTGCGCCTGGATGTGCAGACCGCCGACCTGACCGACCTAACCCTGGCAAGCGACCACTTTGACACGGTGATCCTCTGGCACGTCCTGGAACACATCCCCGACCCGGCGGCGTTGCTGGCCGAAGTGCAGCGCATCTTGCGGCCCGGCGGCACGCTGCTGGTGGCGGTGCCCAACTTCGGCTCGTGGGAAGCGCGCTGGGGCCAAGATCGCTGGTTCCACCTCGACGTGCCACGCCACCTTAATCATTTCACGCCGCAGACGTTGCGCGCCATGTTGGGCCAGGCCGGCCTGCACCCGCGCATGACCAGCTATTTCGCCTCGGAGTACGATTTTTTTAGCTTCGTGCAAACGGTGCAAAACCGGCTCGGTCTGCGCCACAACCTGCTCTACAACCTGCTGCGGACGCGCGGGGCCAAAGTGTTGGCCGGCAGCCGCCGCCCGCCCGCCCCGCGCAGCCATGTCGCCGCCGCCTTGTTGCTGGCCCCCGCCCTCGGCGCGATCAGCCTCGCCTGGGCTCCGCTCGCCGCCCTCCTCAAGCAAGGCGCAACCATCACCATCTACGCCAAAAAACTCCTCCGTTAAATGCGGAATGCGGAATGCGGAATAACGACGAGTTCCGAGTTCTGAATTATGACGGCTCTGTTGGTTGAGCTACAATTTGATGACAACCGCTAATCATTCCGCGTAGCCGTCGCAACTCAGAACTCAGAACTCAGAACTCAGAACCCGTCGTATTCCGCATTCCGCATTCCGCATTCCGCATTCCGCAATCAGAGGTTCCGCATTCGCTTGTCCCCGCTAGGGGGCGGGTGCTATAATGCCCCGTGGGGCCGGACGCGCCACACGCGCAGATGGGGGAATGGGCGGCAGTGGCGAAGCGACAGCAGCAAGACAGCGCAGATCGGATCAGGCAGCACCGCAGGATCGGGCTGCTCCTGGTGCCCGTGCTGGTGCTGGCGCTGCTCGGCGAGATCGTGGCCTTTGCGCCGTGGGAAGCCGCCGCCACCCTGCCCGACCGCGCCCTCCCCCCCTTGCCCCTGGCCGCCGTGGACCCCATTGGCACCGACACGTTTTTGGAACGCGAAGTTGATCATTTCAAGAAGGAGCAAACCGCCGACCTGCTGAAAGCATCAGGCGTGGGCTGGATCAAACAGGAGTTCCCCTGGTCCGAATTGGAGTTCGCCAAGACCGGCGGCCAGGGCTACTATTTCGACGATAAGAACAACAAATCGGCCTGGACCAAGTTCGACGAGATCGTAGCCCAGGCGGAAGCGAACAGCATCAACGTGATCGCCCGCCTTGACCGCACGCCCGCCTGGGCGGCCCGCCCGCAGGCCAAAGGCGGCAACGAGCCACCGGCCCATTTCAGCGATTTCGGCGATTTCGTCCACGATTTTGTGACCCACTACAAGGGGCGCATCCATTTCCTGCAAATCTGGAACGAGCCGAATCTGGAAGGCGAATGGGTGCAGGGCCGCCCCGTCAATCCGACCGAGTATGTGGCCCTCTTGCAAGAAGCGGCCGCCCGCGCCCGCGCAGTAGACCCGGACATCGTGATCCTCAGCGCACCCCTGGCGACCACGAACGAGGACTGGCACGACAACCCGCCCAATGATCCAGATCGCACGCACAATATGCGCGAAACGGTCTATCTGGACGCGATGTATGCCGCCGGAGCCGCCCCCTATTTCGATATCGCCTCGGCCAATGCGTTCGGCTACAACAGCCCGCCCGAAGAAGATCCCCAGCCCGACCGCTACAACTTCCGCCGCGTCGAAGCACTGCGCGCCGTGATGGAGCGGCGCGGCGACAGTAACAAGCCGGTCTGGATCACCGAGTATGCTTGGAACGCTCCCGACAGCAAAGTGGTGCAGCCCGCCGACATCAAATGGGGCCAAGTGACCCCCGAACAGCAGGCCGATTACACCGTGCGCGGCATTCGCTATGGCCGTGCCCACTGGCCGTGGGTCGGCGTATTCGGCATTTGGTATTTCCGCCAGGTGGGCGACTACCCGCCGACCGACGCGCAATATTATTTCAGCATGGTCACGCCCGACTTTGTGCCGCGCCCGATTTATGCGGCGGTGCAAGCCGAAGCCGCCCGCCTCGCCGTGGCTGGGCCGGGCCGCCACAGCGCCCTCAGCGCATCGGTGCAAACCGGGCCGGGGTGGGGCTTGCACCTGGCGCGGGGCAGCGCCGGCAGCACCGAGCCGCTCTATCCGCTGCTGGTCACCCGCACGGCGACCGCCACGCTAGAAATCACCTTTCGCGGCACCGACCTGAGCCTGCAACTCGCGCCGACCGGCGGTGCAACCAGTGGGCCGGCCCCTCGTTTCTATGTTATGGTAGACAATGATCCGCACAACGCCGCGCCCGGCTTGCCCCGCGATGCCGCTGGACGCGCCTATATTGACGGCGCAAGTGCGGCGCTGCCCGCAGTGGCGGTGCTGGGAGGGCACGAGGCCGCGCCCCTGCCCGTCCCGCGCACCGTCACGGTGGTCGCAGCGTTAGGCGATCAGGGCGTGCCGGGCGTGCATCGTGTGCAGTTACAGGGCAGTGATGCAGGCGCGGCCATCGCCGGCTTCGAGGTCAGCAGCACGCGCGCCTACGTCGCCTTCACCGCGCTCACCGGGACGCTGATCGTGGCCCTGCTGGGCGATCTGCTGCTGTTGCGGCGCAGCCGGCGGGCCGTTGCCGTTTGAGCCGTCGCCTGCTCCCACGGGCGCGCCGCAACGCCCCGCCCCCCCCGCCGACGGTCGCGGCGCTGCTCCGATTGCCGATCCTGCTGATCCTGCTGATCGGAGTGCTGGGCAGTGCGGTTGCGCTGGCCTATACGGATCGGCTGGTCAATCGCGGCGTGGTATGGGGCGCAGCGCAAACGCCCATCCCTGCCGCCGCCGGCAACCCACTGGGGGTCAATCTCTTCCTCGAAAAAGAGGCCGACCAAGATGTGCGCCATACCCTGCGCGTGGCCCGCGACGGCGGCTTCCGTTGGATACGCCAGGGCTTCCCCTGGAACGACCTCGAAATAGCCGGCAAAGGCGACTTCACCGACCGCCGGGATAAGAACGCACCCCCCAAATCGGCCTGGGATAAATACGATTTCATCGTGGATCAGGCCGCCGCCTACGGCCTGACCCTGGTGGTCCGACTGGATGCGCCACCGGATTGGGCACGCCTCTGCCCCGTATCGCACAGCGCCCCCGCCCACAACAGCGACTATGCCGATTTCGTCAGTGCCGTGGTCAGCCGCTACCGGGGCAAAGTGCGCTATTTCCAGATTTGGAACGAGCCGAACCTGGAAGGCGAATGGGCCGGCAAACTGGATGGGCAATGTGTCCGCCACCCCAACGCTGCCGAATACAGCGCGCTGCTCAAAGCCGCCTATCAGGCCGCGCACGCCGCCAATCCCGACGTGGTGATCCTGATGGCTCCGTTGGCGCAGACGGTCGAAACCGGGCCGGCCAACCTGAGCGACCTGCTCTATTTGCAAGGGATGTATGACGCAGGGGCCAAGCCCTATTTTGATGTCGCCAACGTGATGGCCTATGGGTTGGGTCAGGGGCCGGACGACCGCCGCGCCGAACCCGAACGCATCAACTTTGCCCGCCCGGTGCTGACGCGCGAGATCATGACGCGCAACGGCGACGGCGGCAAGGCGGTCTGGGCCAGTGAGGTCGGTTGGATGAGCCTGCCGCCCGACTGGACCGGCAAGCCGGGCATCTGGGGCACCGTGGCGGAGGCGACGCAGGCGGACTATCTGGTGGGCGCATTCCAACGGGCGCGCGCCGAGTGGCCCTGGATGGGACCCCTGTTCGTTTGGCACCTGCGCGACCCCACGCCGCTGGATCGGGAGCCACAGCCCTATTTCGGCATCCTCAACGCCGACTGGACCGCGCGCCCCGCCTTCACCGCGCTACAACGCTACGCCCGCCGCTTCCCCATCGCCGATACCGGCGCGGGGCGGGCCGACGACCCCGCGCTGACCACCGCCGGATCGTGGCAACACGCCGTCCTCGGCGGGCAACCCGTTTACACGGCGACCGACCCGACCGCCAGTGCCACGCTCGCCTTCCAGGGCACTGGCGTGGACTTGCTGTTTGTGCCGGGCAGCGAGGCGACGCGCGTACAACTGACCATAGACGGCGCGCCACCGCCCGGCTGGCCGCGCGACCCGACCGGGCAGGCTGTCGTATTCATTCCGGCACGGGGCAGCGCGGCGGATCGTGTGCAACCGGACCCCACCTGGCCCGCCCCGCCGGGCGAAAGCGCCTTGCGCGTGCGCGTCGCCGCCGGGTTGCCCTTTGGCCCCCACACCGC
>JALYUO010000406.1 GCA_030853735.1 Chloroflexota bacterium | reverse complement strand
GCCGGCCGCCGGGGCGCTGATCCCTAACCCGCGCATCGGCGGGCTGCGGACGCAGCTACTTTCGCTGATCGCCGGCACCATCGCCTTCGCCGTGCTGACCGGGTTAGCGGCCTGGCAGGCTAACCACACCACCTATGCCCACTATCGCACCGTGGTCGAAGACGGCGCGAAAAGCGTGGACGCGGCGCTGGATGCCCGCTCGTTGGTGCTGGCCCATCTCAGCGACACGGCGACCTTTCTGGCCGACCCCAACCCGGCCCGCCGCGCCCAGGCCAACGCCACCTGGCTGCTCTACACCGAAAAGTCGCGCGTGGCCTGGAGCAACGTGACCGACAAGACCTACGGCGAACCCAACGTCTACGCCGCCGTCAACCAAGCCGAGACCGACTACAACCGCCAAATCGGGGCCATGTACGCCTATTACGACGCGAAGCAGCCCGACTTAGCCGCAACCGCTTTCATCGGCCCCGGCGGGGCGCGCGAAATCCTGAACCAACGCCTGCTGCCGGCGCTGGGCGGGCTGGAGTCGTTGAAGCTGGAAGCGATGACCGCCGACTACCGTGCCGCCCAGAGCGAAATCGCCAACTGGCGCTGGGTGCTGATCGGGCTGACGGCGCTGCTGGCGCTCTTCCTGCTGGTCGGGCTGTTGGCGGTGCGCCGGATGCACTACCTGCTGTCTTGGCCGGTGGTCGCCGCGCTGGTCCTCAGCCTGGGGCTGACGGGCCTGCTGCAATTCCAGTTGGCTCAGGCCAGCGCCGACACCCCCGTGCTGGTCCACCAAGCCTATGAGCCGGTGGCCGGCATTCAAGACCTTGTGGGGGCGCTGAACCAAGCACGGGCACTGGAAAACGTCGCCGTGTTCGACAATGCCAACGCCGCCACCCATCTGGCCGATTTCGACAACTACACCCTGCTGATCAACCAGAAGCTGTGCGGCGTGATCAGCGCGCCAGTCTGCACCGCGCAAACCTTCCTCAGCCAGCCGGGCCAAGTGTCGGCGGATGTGGTCAGCGCCGGCACCGCCGCCACGGGGGGAGCCGGCGTGCCGCCGCCACTGATCGCCAACATCCACTTCCCGCAACAGCCCGATCTTTTGGAGAGCCTGCGCCTGAATTATGTCGGCTGGATCGGCACGCACGCGCAACTGGCCGAGCTGCTGCGCGCGAAAAACGTAGACGCGGCCCGCCAACTCAGCAACACCACCAACAGCGCCCGCTACACCAGCATCCTCGACCAGGCCACGCGCTTCAATGCCGAAACACGCAGCGAGTTCGACCGCATCTGGCAGCGCGTCTACAACGAAAGCACGCTGGGCGAGTTTCTGGCGCTGATCTTCCCCGCTGCCGGCCTGCTCGCCGCCTATGGCTTGGCCCGCCACCGCAGTGAGTTGTTCATTTAGCGAGGTCAAGGGTCAGGGGTCCGATGGTTTACGAAGGAGCGAACGCCATCAGAGCAAGGTACGGCTTACCGCTGCAAAATATCGATCAGCGTAGCTGTCACCAGGGTCAGTTTGGCTGGGGAAAGCTGGCCGATGCTGTGCTGGATCAAACGAGGAGCTGTCGTAAACAGGCGAGTGGGACGAATATAGCTGCTCCGTTGGATGTAGCCGGGCGACACATCAGCCGGAGTAACTTGACGTGCTTACGCTAGGCACGAACGAGGCTGTAATTGAGCGTCAGAAGCGAAAGTCCTAATCATACAACCGTGCTGCTTCGCGCGCCGCGAAGTCATCCCTGTCTGGGAGCAAAACGGTAGGTTCTGTAGATAGGAGGGGTCGGGGTTTGCGGCTTGCCATCGTCGGCTCCTTTCTGGTCAGATAGTGGGACACGAGGCTAACCGAAACCCAATATAGGGCTGTCACTTCTATTATACGGCTCGCAATACCGAAAATCAAACTCAGCCTCCGTGTTTTTCCCCGAAGTCCGCTTGACGCTCCCCGCCGCTTGCCCTACAATGGCTAGAACTATTACGCACCGCGGGCGCACACGCACCGCACAACGCATCCGGCAAGGGGACCGGCAGGGAGGAGCGCACGATGAGCAGCAGCGCCGCGCTAGACGGGCACGACCGCTTCCGCGACAACGAGAGCGCGGGGCGCGAAGCCATGCAGTTTCACGCCGACAGCCATATCGCCGGCAAAGACGACGTGGAACTCTACATCCGCACCTATAACACCATGCTGCGCTCATCGGGCGAGATCAAAGTCAAAGCCCTGGAACAGATGCACATTAGCGCCGACTCCAGCCTGCACATCGGGGCCGCCGATCCCGAACCGGACCTGTCGGCCCTCATGTATTGCGTACAGCGCCTGCCCGAAGCAATCATGCAGGTGCGCCGTATCCTGCTGGGCCAGTCGGCGGCGGTGTTTCACCGCGCGGGCTACCGAGTCGAAGAATGGGACAGCGTCCACGCGCCGGGTCGCCGCCGCCACTGGTTTTTCGACAGCCAGGATACGATGGCCGTTTATGTCAACAGCGTGTCGGATGTGGACGACCTGGTGCCGACTCTCACGGGCTTCCAGATCGAGTGGAACAAACTCTATCGCCTGCTCAACAGCGACCCCACTACTCTGGAACTGATCCGCGCCGGGCAGAGCGCCGCCTCGCCGCTCTACCGCGAGATGGTGCGTGTGATCCAGGGCCGTCTCAGCCTCAGCGCGGAAGGCTGGGGCCGCCTCGAAGCGGTGTGGGGTGAGCGCATTTGGGCCAACCTGCTGGCGATTGCCCAGCGCGAACTCAGCCTCACGCTGCGGATGTTCGGCGGCTCCTATGTCGGCTATGCCAAAGCCACGACGCGCTGGTGGGGCGGGATTGCGGCCAAGCTGCACGAACTGCAACTCGAACACCGGCCGGTCTATTTCGTGTCCAGCAACACCCATAGCCTGATCAACCTGCTGTCGGGCCACGCCCAGCGCCTGCGCCCGCAACTCGAAGCCTTTATCGCCGCATCGGGCGACCGCGAATTGCTGCGCGAGTACGATCTGCTGCAACGCGGCGCAACGCGGGCTAATCTGCAAAACTTCCTCTACTATGCCCTGCGGAAATGGCAGGCCCACGACCCTGAAAGCGCCGAAGCCGCCGCCGCCCGTGTCGCCGCCGAACACGAGCGTGGCATCCATACGGTGGTCAGCCGCGTCGGCCTGCCCATTGACGCGCAGATCATCGAACTGAGCAAGCTCCAGCCCGCCGACTTCGACCCGCGCCTGCCCGCCGTGGATGCCGACAAGCTGCGCGCCAGCCGCGCCATCATCCTCAACATAGACTACCCGCTCGGCTTGGCCGCCTACCACATCTTTCTACAAATCGCCGAAAGTCTGGAGGATTTTCGCGGCATCTACATCTTGGGTAAAGCGGCCACGCTCAACGGGCGCATCGGCGATGTGATGATCGCCGACTCGGTATTCGATGAGCATTCGGGCAATACCTATTGGCTTAATAACTGCTTCACCGCCGCCGACCTGCAACCCGATCTGGTCTATGGCTCGGTGATTGACAACCAGAAAGCGGTCACAGTCAAAGGCACCTATCTGCAAAATCAGCAGTACCTGGAGTTCTACTACCGCGAAAACTATACCGTGGTCGAAATGGAAGCCGGCCCCTATCTGGACGCACTCTACGAAGACACCTACCCCACTCGCCACCCCGTCGGCGAACACATCAACTTCACCCGCCTGCCCTTTGACCTCGGCATCCTGCACTACGCCTCTGACACGCCTTACACGCGCGGCAAAAACCTCGGTGCGTCCAGCCTGGCCTACCTGGGCATGGACTCGGCCTACGCCACAGTGGTCGCCATGGCCCGCCGCATCCTCGATGTCGAACTGGCCCGCGTAGACCGCGAACAGGAGTGGACCCACCTCACCCCGCCGCCCGGCCCGCACCCCAGTCGCGGCGAACCGGTGATCAAACCGGACCCCACAACGGCGGCTGTGCCGGTCGGGGCGACGAGCTAACTGTGCAGTCGGCGGGCTGTAAGGTGCAGTGTAGAGTGTAGTCGCGCACGGCTGTGCGCCGTGCTTGTTGCCTGGTGGCGGCTCCCGCTGGCGGCAGGCCGTCCCCGAATACGGAGCGAATACCCGAATAGAGTGGCTTGCGACCCGCAGTTGGCGGCCCCAGCCTCCGGCGCGTCTAGCGGTGCCCCCTATTCGGGTATTCGCTCCGTATTCGGGGACGGCCTGCCGCCAGCGGGAGCCATTACACCACTCCGCCGCGTTGCCGCCCCCAGGCGGATCGGTTACAATAAAGCAGATACTCGATCCCCATCCCCTAGCCTGGAGACCACCTCGTGACCCATCCCGCGCACGCATCCGATCTGCCGAACCCGACCGCTACCCAACTGCTGCACGGCCTGAACCCGGCCCAGCAAGCCGCCGTACAAACGGTGGACGGCGCGGTCTTGATCATCGCCGGCCCCGGCAGCGGCAAGACCCGCGTGCTGACCCACCGCATCGCCTACCTGATCGCCACGGGGGTGGACCCCTATCACATCTGCGCGGTCACCTTCACCAACAAAGCGGCCAAAGAGATGAAGCACCGCCTGGAAACCCTCTGCGGCCCCGACGCGGCGCGCCTCACGGTCGGCACCTTCCACGCGCTGGGCGTGCGGATGTTGCGCCAGGACATTGACAAGCTAGGCTACGACCGCGAGTTTGCCATTTACGATGACGACGATCAAATCAGCGTGGTCAAGCAGGCGCTCAAAGACCTCAACTTCGATGAAAAGCAATATGCCCCGCGCGCCGTGCTATCGTTCATCAGCAAAGCCAAAAGCGCCCTGTTCGACCCGGCGGGCGCGGCCCAGGCGACCGAGAACTATTTTCAGGAGATCGCCGCCCGTGTCTACCGCCGCTACCAGGAGACTCTGACCCGCAACCGCGCCGTGGACTTCGACGATCTGATCCGCTTGCCGATCCAGTTGCTGATCGAGCAGCCCGCTGTGCGCGACAAATGGCAGCGCCGCTTCCGCCACATCCTGGTAGACGAATACCAGGACACCAACCACGCCCAATACATCATGGTCAAATTGTTGGCGGAAGGTTCTGGTAATTTATGTGTCGTTGGTGATCCCGATCAGTGCCTCCCGGCGGGCACGCCCATCCGCACACCGCAAGGCGAAGTGCCGATTGAAGCGATCCGCCCCGGCGACCGGGTGATGAGCGGCGCAGGGCGCGGCACCAGCACAGAAGCCACGGTGCAAGAAGTCCACACCCGCCCCTATAGCGGCCCGCTGGTCCAGGCGACGCTCCGCAGCGGGCGCATCTTGCGCGCCACCCCGAACCATATGTGTTTCGCCCGGCTCGGCGTGCGGGCAGATGTGCATTATGTCTACTTAATGTACCGGCAGGATAAGGGCTACAGCATTGGCACGGCGCACGGCACAGCCACCCTGCCCGCGCAGGATGGCGCAGACCTGTGGATTTTGCGCGTCTGCCCCACCGCCGAAGAGGCCGTGCAGTCCGAATATAGTTATGTCACTATGCTGCTACGAAACGGCATAGACACGCTGTTCGCCCAGCTGAACATCTACAGTGCCCACCCGCACCGGGCGGCTGTAGGTGTTCAATTAATTGAACACCTACAGCCCCGCACCACCCCATCAACCAATCCAGTGACCCACTCCCCCGTCCACCCGCACCAGCCGGCTGTAGGTGTTCAATTAATTGAACACCTACAGCCC
>JALYUO010000373.1 GCA_030853735.1 Chloroflexota bacterium | reverse complement strand
GGGCGGCGCGTCGTTCGCACCTGGGGGTGCGAACTCCTCTTAACTTAAGCTCCAGATCATTAGCTGCATTACTATAGAATCCCATGTAACTGTTCAGTCTCGGCTGCCGTAACGATGCAGGTTGCGTTCCGGTAGGAAACGGGTCCGTCCGGCGACATGGGCGGAGCCACCCTCCTACACTCCGTTGCCCACGGGCGACACGCGGACTAGACTGCACAGTTACAATCCCAGCGCTACTAAACGCCTATTTCTGCATAGACACCCCCTTCCTCTGTAGGGAAGGGGGCTGGGGGGGTTAGGTCGTCCACCCTATTTGAGCAACGGCGAAATGCCGCCCCAGTAGCCGCGAAAGTGGTCATAAAACAGCCAGTTTTGCGCGTAGCCGGCGAGATCGCCGTAACGGGCGCGGAAAGCAGCACCGATCCGCCGATAGGCAGCAGCGGTGAGGCCACCGACCACCGGCTTGCTGCCGGGCGGGATTGGGTCGCCGGCCCCGGCGCGGCCCCAGAGTTGCTGCGCCACCTGCCAGATATGGGTGTCCACCGGCACGGCGGCGGGCTGATCGAGGCTGAACAGGCAGACACAATCGGCCACCTTCGGCCCCACGCCGCGCAGGGTGACGAGGGCGGCGTGAGCGGCAGGATAGGGCGCGTGGCGCAAGCCCAGTAGCCAGTCTGCCGGCTGCGCCAACAGTTGCGCTGCCCCGTCTACCAAGCGCGCGGCCCGGTAGCCCAGGCCGGTGGCTGCTTGCACCACGGCGGGATCGGCGGCGGCCAACACGGCCAGACTGGGGAAGGCATAGTACGGCTGCCCGTCCAGCACGGCCAACGGAGTGCCCAACAGTGCGCTCAGGCGGCGGATGCCCAGCACGATGCGCGGCACGCTGTTGGCGGTGGAGCAGAGAAACGACAGCAGGCACTCGGCGGGGTCTTGCCGCATCAGCCGCAAGCCCGGCGCACGGCCCAGCGGCGCGGCCAGCGCAGGGTCGGCGGCCAGCAGCGTAGCGCGGATCGCCGCTAGGTCAGTGTCCAGCAGAAACACATCGCGCACCAAGGCTAACGGATCAGCCGCTGTGGACTCGACGGTGAAGCGCGCCCCATCCTGCCGCAGCGTGACCACCGCCGCCCCGACCACCCCGCGCCACACACCGCCGGCCAGACGCTCCCAACGGAACGCCTGGCCGCACGCCAGCGTATCATCCAGCGCAAATTGCGCCGGGTCATAGTCGAAGCGGATCACGCCGGTCCGCCGCTTACGGCGGTGGGGCCATCGGCTGGTCGAGGATCACCCGCCCGCTCAGATCCATCGCGGCCAGATGCGCCACCGTGCCGCTGCCCTGCTCATAAAGCAAACACAGCCCGGTCGGGCACCAGCGCAGATCCGTCACGCCCGGCACGTTGAACATTTGCCCGCTAGTGGGCGTGCCCGGCGCTTTGGTCAGGCAGAGCGCCGCGCCATCGCGCGTCAGACCCGCCGCGTGCCCATTGGGGGCCACCGCTAACGCCGCCAGCGCACGGTCGCTGGGTTGGATCAGATCGCCCATCTCCGACTCGCTGCCCGGCGCGCCGATGTGCAGCGTCTGTAGCCCGCCGGCGGTCAGCAGCAGCAGGCGCGTGGGCGATTCGCTGTCGGTCGGCGGCAGCCAAGCGTAATCCTGCACCACCGGCGGCCGGCTAATATTGGGCAGCAGCGAATGCACCTGCCGGCGATCCGGCCCCAGCGCATACAGATTGTCGCCCGCCTGGAAGCTGATCCAGCCGCCGTCCGGTGACACGCGCAAGTTGCGCGCGCTGCTGATGGGGTCCGGCATAGTCTTGCCCACCCAGTCCAATAGCTCTTGCCGACTGCCCATCGCATCTGCTTGGATGCGATAGAGGCCCATCGGCGCTTCGCCCACCGTCGATCCCCCCAGCGCCAGCAGGTTGGTATCATTCAACCAAGCGACGGTATAGATACTGAGGGTGTGCCAAATTTCGCGGCTCACCGTTTGATCCGCGACACTTAGCAACTTGATGCTGTTGGCGGACGGATCGCCGGCATCGTTGCCCAGCAACAGCGCCACCTGATTGCCGGCCGGCGACAGGGCAAAGTCGCGCACGCGCCCATCCGTGGTCCAGCGCACCAGTGCCTGATCGGGACCGGGCAGCGCCCAGAGATCGCCGTTATGCAGGAACAGCAGCGGCGCGGCCCCTAGCGGCGCGATGCTGGGGGTGCGCGGCAGTTGGAAGCTCTGTAGCACCGTAGTCCAGGCCGCATCACAGATCGCTGTATCCGTCGCGTTCGCTTGCGCCGGCTCCTGCATCGTCAGGCGATAGACGAGCGGCCCGCCCAACAGATAACCTACCCGTCGCCGGCCTTTGCTGCCGCCACTGACCGTGCTGAAGCCACTGACCCCCGCCGCCAGCCCGGTCAGGGCAGACACCGTGGCCCCGCCGTCTTGCCAGCCCGCCAGCGCCGTTGGCAGCGCCGGACTGTCGAGGTGCGCCAGATCCGCGTCACGCAACTGCGTGGTATTGCTCAACACATCTACGGTCATGCTATAGCCCGGCCGGCTGCCGTCGCGGCGCGGTTGCGGGCGCAACACGCGATGGGCCAGTGCCCCGGCCACCGGCGCAGCCGCCGCCGTCCACCAGCCGCTGGGATATTGCAGGCCATAACCATAGGCTTCGTCGCGCACCCAATGGGCGGTGGTATCCGCTTCCTCGGTCCAAAAGGTCGCTGTGGGACTGGCCGACAGCGTCTTTGGCCCACCGGCACCAATGCTGGGAACTCCGGTGGGTGGGGCATGCACCACCTGTCCCACAGGGATGCTCGCGATCGTGGTCGGCACGATTATAACCGACGCATCGCGGGTGGCGTTCAACGCGCCGGCGGTCGGCGATACGTTGGCCCCACCATTGAGCACTCCGGTGATCAGCCCCACGGCGGCCAGCACGATCAGCATGGCAAACCCGCTCGCCAAGTTGCCGAACAGCCAGCCGCCACGGCGGGCCGGCGCGGCGGCGTGGCGCAGCGGCGCGGTGCCCTGCCGCCGAGTGATCGGCACTTCGTCCGCTGGGCGCGGTTGGCGGTTCAGCGCGGCCATCAAGCGCGTGCGCCCCTGGGGGTCGGGCCGATAGTGCGGTAGATTATGGACGCTGCTTCGCGCCAGCCCATATTGCGCCAGCAACGCGCGGCATGGGGAGCACCCGCCGATATGCGCTTCCACTTGCGTGCGCTCGGTCGGCAGGGCTTCGCCGTCCACATACTTTGACAACAAAGGCCGGCATTGGGCACACTTCATGCGTCAGATTCTCCCGTTAGCGCATTGTACGCCTTGATAAACTTCTCGCGCCCGCGAAACACACGCACTGCCACCAGATTGGGGGCCACGCCCAGTAGCGCGCCGATCTCTTTGTAGGATAGCCCCTGGTGCAGGTGCAGCACGAGGGCCACGCGATAATCATCAGGCACAGCTTGCAACGCCCGATGCACGGCATCCTGGTTCGGCACCGTGGTGCCGGGGTCGCCGCCCAGCGCCGGCGGCTCATACTCTTCCAGAAACGGCACCCAGGTGATGCGCTTGCGCCGCCGCAGCGCATCGAGCGCGGTGTTGGTGGCGATGCGGTAGAGCCAGGGCGCGATTTGCAGGTCAGCGTCGGTGCGCCCCAACGCTTGGTATGCTTTCAAGAACGAATCTTGTGCCAGATCGTTAGCGGTATCCCAGTCGCCCACCACCCGATAGAGGTAGTTGACGATGGGGGTCTGATAGCGGTCGAACAGTGCGCCGAATGCGGCCCGGTCGCCCGCCCGCGCCGCCGCGACCAGCGCCGCCTCATCGCTGCCCGCCTGGGGCAGCGCAGTGGTTTCGGGCGCAAGCGGGGGGGGCGCAACCGGTCGCACCGTCTCTGGGGGAGACGGCGTAGCTGCACGCGCGGAACTACGACCGGGTATCACCTGGATGTTCATCATCCTCAATTCGCCCTCAGCATCAGATCCGAACAGAGCGCCGGGCTATCGCTCCCTGGACTGCCCGACTCCATTGTCGTCCAGCACAGGGGGAGTCGCCCGTTGGGGCCACCACTCTGTATGACGCTGCGGGCCGGGCCAATATTACACTTTTACCCCTGCATTATACGCGCCCACGGAGGAAAGCGGTAGCAACGGGCAATGTGACTCATAGCCTGTGGACTCCCGTACCTAGACAAACTAAGATACAACCATGTCGGAGCAGTTGTCGGTTACAGAGCGATTTGGCAATCGAGTACGCGCTTTACGGAAGGAACGCGGCTTATCGCAGGAGGCATTTGCCCATCGCTGCCGATTAGACCGCACCTATCTGAGCGGCATTGAGCGGGGCGTGCGAAATATCTCATTGCGAAACATCGAGGTACTGGCGGTTACGCTGGAAATCTCCATAGCCGAGTTATTCAGAGACCTGTAAGAATCGAGTAGCCAGCCCCATGCCGGATTTATGCCAGCAACGTATTGCCAGCCGTTCTAAATACGATGCGCTGCAACCCCGTTACTGTCAGCGCGAAAAGAGCCATCCAGGGCAGCATGAAGAGTTCCCCTATTTGCGTGACCTTGCACAGACCTATCCAGCGGTTGCGAATAAGATTGTTCGCGACGCGACTATGACCACCGGTGCGGCCTGGAAAAGCGCCGAAGCCGGACCCAATCGTATCTTGCGCTGGATCATGTTGCAACCAGCTGCGGTATTGCTGACTTATGGACTAGACATGGCAAATTTGCAACCACAGGTAGTAGCGAAGCTGCGCGAGAAGGCTGCCTTGTATGATGATTGTATGAGTGTGGCGAAAAAACTCACTTGGCTGGCGTATCAAATGCCGGGCGCGCCACTAGCCACTGAAGTGACGAAGGGCTACCTGGAAGCGCATTTTGGCCTTATGACAGTAGACAGTACATGGTGTCTCGTGTGTCGTGCACCGTTGCCGTTTAGCCTGTTTGCCCAGGCACGCCGTGGCAAAGCCGAAGTGGAGACCGGCCATAGCAATCCCCGTTCGCACACCGCAGGCAACGTGGGCTTCGCCCACCGGGAATGTAATATCGCGCAAGGATCAAAAACTCTGCGCGAGTTCTACGACTGGATAGCCCAAATACTGGCACGGGTCCAGCACCCCTAAAGTTCATAGTCACCCGGCTCAAAGGCCCGCAATCGCTGTAACAGCGTGGCGCGGCCTTCGATCAAGCCGGCGAACTCAGTGATGCGGCGTTCCCAATCGGGCGTGGGTTTGGGCAACGGCACGCAAATATCATGCAGCCGGCTGCCCAGCGACCCCAGCGTGGATTGAATAAAAACCAAGTTACGTATTTGATGCTGAACCATCGGCAAGTTCAACAAATATAGCAGTTCCACTGCACGAAATGGCGCTGTCGCTTGGACACTGATAATGCGTAAATGGCTTTGCACAACGCAACGGTGATTATGTCCATGTAAGATGGCTAACCGGCCGATGCGGTAACGACCGTCAGCGACCATCAGAATGTCACCCGGCGCGAGCCGTTGCTGATCGGCATATTGTTGGTAGACCTCTTCACTGACTCCGCGCGTTGAGTCTATCGAAACTTCGTAATTGGCAATGTCGGAAGTCCGCACGAACGGAATATCGCCGCTGCCGTAGGCTTCGGCCCCCACTTCGTGGCCTTTACGCAGGCTAATATAACGCCGTTTTACCAATTCGCCTAGCGAGACCAGCCGAGTGTCTATGCGGCGGGCCTCCGCCGTTAGTTCTTGTAGCGGTGCTTGGTCATAGTAGCGGGGCACTAGGTAATACGGATTGGTGATCGTGCTATACTGCCAGAATCGCTGTTCACCAACGTGCTGGGCGTAATCTACACCAATGGACGCGAAATCGTCAGGGTACGGTTCGCCGCCGGCTTTGGTGCTGCGCCCGCGGCGATCATGCCCGCAATGGAGCGCCACTGCCGTCCATGCCTGGTCAGATAAGGGGGCAACGAATGGAGCGACCGCCTTGCGGAAAAACAGGACGTTCGTCTTGGTGTCCGTGCTGGGCTGGAAGGTGGTGCGTGGGCAGTCGAGCAGGGCCGTAATCGTACCCTGCCGGCGCACGAAATCCCATACGTACCCTAGTGTGTGATTGCCGAACACCCCCTCCGGTAGTACGATCCCCAACTGCCCCCCAGGGCGTAGCAATTTGATGCAGAGTTCCAGAAACAAAATCTGCGGATCTTGGGCCTCGCGTAGCCCGCCCTCTTCTAGCCAACCGTCTGCGGTCAGGGTCCATTTGTGGCCTAGCACATACTGCCGCAGAATGTCACGGTCGGTCACTTTGATTTTCGCCCCAAAGGGAGGATTGGTAATCACATAGTCCGCTTCCAGAGGACTGACAGCAGAGGACAACGTCGCCAGCGCCGCAAAATCCAGCGAATTCCTATTGAGGACGACTGACCGCGCGGGGGCGACAATCTCCAGGGTCGCTTCGGCCAACCGGCACAAGTCACGATCTTTGTCCATGCCAATCAATGGGCCGGATGGGACAGCACCCGCAGGGTCGTGCTGTACCTGAAAAGCCTGCGCTTCAACTAAAAAACCGGCTGTACCGCAGGCGGGATCTACGATCTTGGCGGTAGGTGGGGGGCTTAGGATCGCGATCATCACACGGACCAGACTTTTAGGGGTGAAAAATTGCCCTTTGTCGCCACGCAAGCGCGGACCCATCAGCGCCTGAAACGCTTCGCCCAAAATGTGCGCGGGCGCAGCGTGAAAGGCGAGCGGTTCTAGCTCACGCAGTCCCTGGCGCAAGAGGTCGTCTTGCAGATAGAATTGCTCACTGGCATCAATGAGCTGTGGAAAGGCGGCCTGTAGCAGCGGTATCAGCAGGGTGTTCGCAGTGCCTTCGCCTTGTATAAAGCGCGCTAAGTCCGCATTAGGCGTGCGCTCTCCGGCAATTTTACACAGCAGCAAATTCGACAAATCGGCCATGATCCGTTCGGCCCGACTGGCATGACTGTTGGCATAAAAGTGATAGTATAGTTTGCGGAACACATCCGCGTAGACTTTCTCATTGGCAACGGCAGGGGCCGGCAGCACGCTGAGAAAGCTGGCTTGGTAGATAGCGTCTTGCGTTTGCGCGTGTCTCATGGCTCTGTTACCCGATCAAGCAACATCATAGGCGTTATGGGAATCATCGTAAAGGATTCTAGCGTCATTATAGCACACTAAGAGGGCGAACGACGCGGGTGGCACACATTCTGCCACAAAGCCCATCGTGTCGAAGCGCACCGCGTGCGGGGCTATGGCAAAATAAGGAGGTTAATCCGATGGCGGTTAATTTCGGCGGCGTGACCCTTCATGTCCCTGATGTCGAGCAGGCGCTGACGTTTTACGCGCAGATCCCTGGAGCGGACCTGATGGTGCATCGGCCCGGCGAGTTCGCGTTGCTCCGCATCGGGCGCGGACGGTTGGGCTTGCTGCGGCGCGAACACGGCGCATTTCACCTGGAGTTTGACTGTGATGATCTGGATGCCACCTATACCGAGCTAAAAGCGGCCGGGCTTGCTACCAAAGGCGGGCCGACCACCAAGCCGTGGGGCGAGCGCGATCTGCTGATCCGCGACCCGCACGGCAATATGGTGGAGTTCGGCGAGGCCGAAGCTGCGGCGGAGCGCAGTAGGCCGGGAAGTGGAGGCGAGGGGAGTGCGTCGCGCGCAGGCGGTTGGACGGGTGCCGTAAATCCGTCTCCAGACCGATAGGCACGGCTCACGAACTGCGCTATACTGGGACTGCGTCGCTGGCGCGATCCCGAAGATCGCGCTGAAGCCGCCCCGCCCGTCCGCTCCCATCAAGAAAGGAGGCCCACCTACCATGAAGTTCCCTACTCTGACAACCGTGCGGTATGCTCCGCGTGCCTCGCGCCACGGAGGGTGCCGCTAGCGGCTGCGTCCCCGATCAATTCTGCATAAACACGGCACCTCCTTTCGCAGGCTGCCCGCCCCAACACAGTGGGGTCGGCCTGTGGTGCTATGTTGCGCCCCTAGCGGGCGTGGCGTAAGCACGCCGTCTTCAATATGCAGCCACGGGCGCACCGCTGCCCGTGGCTGACCCTTTTAGCCACGGCCGATCCGTGGCTTTTTTGATACGGTTAAAGGAGTAGGTATGTCTGCACAACCGGCCGGTGCCGGCTATTTCGGCTTGCTCGGCACCTATCTACGCCCCCAGCGTGGGCGCGTGAGCGGGCTGGCCCTGTTGCTCGGCGGCAGCATCGCGCTGCAACTGATCAACCCCCAGGTCATTCGCTATTTCATTGACAGCACCCAGGCCGGCGGGCCACCCAGCGCCCTGCTGACGGCCGCCGCCCTCTTCCTGATCGTGGGCCTGGCCCAGCGCGCCGTGGCCCTCGCTACCACCTATAGCAGCCTCACCGTGGGCTGGACGGCCACCAACGCCTTGCGCGCTGATTTGGCCTTGCATTGCCTGAACCTGGACATGGCCTTCCACAAGACGCACACGCCCGGCGAACTGATCGAGCGCATTGACGGCGACGTGACCGCGCTGGCAAACTTTTTCGCCCAGTTTGTGATCCGGCTGCTGGGCAATGCCGTGCTGATCCTCGGCATCTTGGTCTTGCTGTTCGCCGCCGAATGGCGGGCCGGATTGGGCGTGCTGGGCTACATCTGCGCCACGCTGATCGCGCTGGCGGCGGTACACAACCTGGGCGTGCGCCGCTTCACCGCCTCGCGCCAGGCCGAAGCGGAACAATTCGGCTTCCTGGAAGAGCGGTTGGGCGGCCTGGAAGACATCCAGGGCAGTGGCGCGGAAGCGCATACGCTGTACCAATGGTACGCTCGGATGCGCGCCGTGGCGCGGCATGGCGTGCGCGCGCACATGGCCCAGAGCCTGACCTTTGTGCTAACCAACGCGCTCTACCTGATGGGCTACGGCCTCAGCCTCGCGCTGGGTGCCTATCTCTACAGCCAGGGCCGCGTCAGCATCGGCACCGCGTTTCTGATCGTCTACTACATCAGCATGGTCGCCGCGCCGTTAGAGAACATCCGCGAACAGGCCGACGATCTGCAAAAAGCGCGCGCCGGCCTGGATCGCGTGCGGGCACTGTTCCGGCTGCGGCCCAGCGTCGTAGCGCCGGCGGCGAGCGGACCGGCGCAGACTGCGGCAGGGCGCAACGCGGCGTTAAACGTCAGCTTCGACCGGGTAGCATTCACCTACAACGACAGCCAAGCCGCCGCGCCGGACGGTCAACCCGTCTTGCGCGACATCACCTTCCGCTTGCCCGCCGGCCAGGTGCTAGGCGTGCTGGGGCGCACCGGCAGCGGTAAGACCACGCTCACGCGGCTGCTGTTCCGCCTCTATGACCCGACGGACGGCGCGATCCGGCTGGACGACACCGACATCCGCCTGCTGCCCTTTGCCGATCTGCGGACACGGGTGGGCATGGTCACGCAAGACGTGCAACTGTTTCAGGCGACGTTGCGCGACAACCTGGCCTTCTTTAACCCCACCGTGGGCGACGCGGCCATTCAGGTGGCGTTGGCCGAGTTGGGGCTAGACGGCTGGGTGCAGGGGTTGCCGCAGGGCTTAGATACCCCGCTGGCCGCCGGCGGCGCGGGTCTGTCGGCGGGCGAAGCACAACTGCTGGCCTTCACCCGCGTCTTCCTCAAAGATCCAGGCTTGATCATCCTCGACGAAGCCGCCTCACGGCTCGATCCCGTCACCGAAGCGCGGCTGGAACACGCCGTAGACCATCTGCTCACTGGGCGTACCGGCATCATCATCGCCCACCGCCTGCGGACCGTCGAACGGGCCGACCGCATCCTGATCCTCGACGGGGGCCGCGTGGTCGAATACGGGCCGCGCGCGCAACTCGCCGCCGATCCTACTTCGCGTTTCTACCATTTATTACAAACCGGTTTGGAGGATGCCCTCGTATGATAACCACTCCGCAAGCCGCGCCGCCGCGCACCATCCGCACCTGGGCCTTCAACGGGCAGATCATCCGCTACGGCCGGGGACCGTTCGCTGTCCACGCCGTTTGCCAGACCTTCTATTATGGGGCGCTGTTCCTGCCGGGCCTGCTCGAAAAAGCGGTGTTCGACCGCATCACCGGGCAAGGGACGGCGGGCTTCGATGTCTGGGCGCTGATCGCGCTCTATGTCTCGGTGGGCATTGCCCGCTTGGTCGCAACCTACGCGGAAACCTGGGCCGGCTACACCTTCCGCTACACCACGGGCGCGTTGGTGCGCCGCAACCTGCTGGCCGCCACGCTGCGGCGACCGGGCGCGCTAACCCCATCCGTCTCGGCGGGCGAGGCGGTGAACCGTTACCGCGACGACGTGGCCGAGGTGTGCGACTTCCCCACCTGGCTGCCCGATGTGGCCGGCAACGCCGTGGCCTTTGTGGTGGCCGTCGCAGTCATGGTGGGCATCAACGCCGCCATCACGCTGGTGGTGTTTCTGCCGTTGGTGGCAACCTTTTTCGTGGGCCGACTGGCGTGGAGCCGTATCCATTTCTACTGGCGCGCCAGGGGGCTGGCCGGCGATGCCGTGACCGGCTTCCTGGGCGAGCTGTTCGGCGCAGTGCAGGCGGTGAAGGTGGCCGGGGCGGAGCGCGACACCGTGCGCCATTTCGCCGCGCTGAACGATGTGCGCCGCCAAGCCGCAGTCCGTAGCGGTCTATTATGGGCCGCCATTGATTCGATCCAGAGTACCGCCGCCACGTTCGGCACCGGGATAGTGTTGCTGCTGGTCGGGCAGGCCATGAGCGCGGGCCATTTCACCGTGGGCGACTTCGCCCTGTTCGTCTATTACCTGACGTTTACGACCGGGTTCCCCAGCTATCTGGGATCGTTTTTGGCCGACTACAATCAGCAGGCGGCGGCGATCACCCGACTGGTTGACTTGGTGCCCGACGAACCGGCGGCGGTGTTGGTCGAGTCGCATCCGGTCTATATGCACAGCGACCCACCCCCGTTGTCGCCCCCCCCTGCCCAGCGCACGGATCGGCTGGAACGGCTAGATGTGCGCGGCCTGACCTACCAGCACCCCGACAGCGGACGCGGTATCGTGGGCGTGGACTTCAGCCTCGCACGCGGCGAGTTCGTGGTCATCACTGGGCAGATCGGGTCGGGCAAGACGACGCTGCTGCGCGCGCTGCTGGGCCTGCTACCGCGCCAGGCGGGCGAGATCGCGTGGAACGGCACGCCCGTGGCCGACGCAGCCGCCCTGTTCTGCGCGCCGCGTGCCGCCTACACGCCGCAGGTGCCGCGCCTGTTCAGCGCGTCGTTGCGCGACAACATTCTGCTCGGCTGGCCCGCCACCGCCGCCGATCTCACTAAGGCGCTTGAACGCGCCGTGATGGAGCCGGATGTCGCGGCCCTAGAGCAGGGACTAGACACGCTGGTGGGGCCACGCGGCGTGCGACTGTCGGGCGGGCAGGTGCAACGCAGCGCGGCGGCGCGGATGCTGGTGCGTGCGCCCGATCTGCTGGTCTGCGACGATCTCTCCAGCGCGCTCGATGTGGAGACCGACCGCCAACTGTGGGAGCGGGTGCTGGCCCCCAACCTCGCAGGCGACCGCCCCACCTGCCTGGTCGTCTCGCACCGCCGCGCCGTGCTGCGCCGCGCCGACC
>JALYUO010000239.1 GCA_030853735.1 Chloroflexota bacterium | reverse complement strand
TGGCATAACAAGCCCCATCGCGGCCCGGAGGCCGCTCCCACAGTCCGGGATCAGCCCAATCCAGCGCATGAAGCTGAGAACGCATCAGCCCTGCTAACGTAGGTCAGAGCTTATGCGTTCTCGCGTTCGCCTACCTAAGTGCCGGCTGAGTAAAACACACGAACTGTGGGAGCGGCCTCCGGGCCGCGATGGGGCTGACTTAGCACGCAGTAGTGTCGCAGACGCGAGCGGCAGGCTGGTAGATCGGGGTGCGGCAAGCTAATCGCGGCCAGGAGGCCGCTCCCACAGTCCGGTACTCCTCATTAGGCCCACGGATCGAACCCATAAGCCCTGACCATAAATTGTCCGGCAATTGACGGCGGACAGGCGGCGTGGTAGACTGAGAGCTATGACCAACCCCATTGCGCCGCCCCTGGTGGCCTCCGCGTCGCCCGGCGCGGACCCAGCAGCCTGGCGGCGGGCCGACCTCCGCAATCTGGCAATCCTGGCTGCCGGCTTTTGCGCCGTGTTGCTGCTGCTGCCGCCCGCGCACGAATGGGCCGTGCTCGACGACTGGATCTATGCCAACGCCGTGCAGCACCAACTCGCGACCGGCGCGTTCGCCATGCCGGATCGCGCCCAGGCCAACTTGGTCGGCCTGGTGCTGTGGGCTACGGCCTGGGCGCGCGTGCTGGGCTTCAGCTACACCACGCTCACCCTGTCGGTGCTGGCGCTGACCCTGCCGGGACTGCTGGCGGGCTATGGCCTGCTGCGGCGGCTGGGCGTGGCTCCGGCGGGCGCGCTGTTCGGCACCGCGTTGCTGGGCTTGAACCCGCTCTTCCTGCACCTTGCCTACAGTTTCATGACCGACATCCCGTTTGTGGCCTTGCTGCTGATCAGCGCCTACGCCTATGTGCGCGGCCTACAAGACGGGCGCGCCGGTTGGCTGATAGTGGGTGGGCTGTTTAGCGGTTGGGCCTTTTTGGTGCGCCAGTTCGGGGTGCTGCTGCCCTTTGCCATCGCGGGCTATCTGCTGCTCGACAGCCTGCTGACCCGCCGCCTGCGCTGGCGCGAAGCGGTGGCCGTGCTGGCCGTGCCTGTGGGCATTTTCGCCGAATGGTGGCTCTGGTCGCGCGGCATCCCACCCAGCGGCGCAGCAGTGGAAGCCGGCGGGCGGCGCGACGTGTTTTTCCTCAAAGATCCCTGGCTGACCGTGATCGCGCTGCGGACGTTGGACGCGCTGGCGATCACCGGGGTGGCCGTGCCGGTAGCCTTTGTCTTCCGCCGGCGCCGCCTGTGGCTGCTGCCCGTTGTCGCCGCCGCGATGATCGCCGGCCTGTTGTGGGCGAAGACGATTACCGTGCCGCGCATCGGGATAGACATCCCGCCCGCGCCACTGACCCTCGGCCCCTGGACGGTTGAGCTACCACCCCAGGTGTTTACCTTCGGCGGCTACGGCAACCTGTTGCGCGTCGAAGGGATCGCCTTCTTCGAGTATCGCCACCAGCCCATTTGGAACACCACGGCCTGGACCGTCTTATACGTGCTGGCGCTGATCCTGGCCGTGATCTTGGTGGCGAAGATGGCCGACGCAGGGCTGGATTGGCTGCGCGACCGAGTACGCCGCGTGCCCCTGTCGCCCGCCGTCGCACTCTACGCGGTCGGCCTAGGCATTTTCGTCATCTACATGGCGGCCACCGGCGATTACTTTGACCGCTATCTGGTCAGCTTCTTGCCCTTTGTCGTGTTGTTCGTGGCCCGCAGCACGGCGGAGTGGGGGCGGCGCGCCTGGGCCGTCTCGTTGGCCGGGCTGGCCTTGCTGGGCAGCTTCAGCCTGCTGCTGCACGCCGATTTCGCCGACCACGATACGGCGCGCTGGCAGGCCGGCGACTGGATGCTGGCGCGTGTCCAGCCGGTGCAAGTCGGCTACGACTGGGGCGGGGTCCACGGCAACGGCAACGGCGTGTACGAAGTTAGCGATGTGCTGCTGGACGGCTTCCGCATCGAACGCACCTTTCCCTATACCAGCCGCCTGAGCGGCTTCGCCCCGCGCCAAGTGTTCGCGCTGGCTCGCAACGACGCGCCGCCGTTAGCCAAATGACGCTGACCCTGCGCCGCAAGACCCTACTGGCGATTGGCGGGACGCTCGTCGTGCTGGTGGCACTGCTCTACAGCGCGCTGTCGGCCATCGTGCTGGACGGCTTCAAGGCGGTTGAGCGCCAGGATACCCAGCAGAATGTGCGCCGCGTGCGCGACACCATCACCGAGGATCTGGCGAAGCTGACCCTGACCGCGCAGGACTGGGCCGAGTGGAACGACAGCTACAGCTATGCCGCCGGCACCAATCCGAGATTCGCTACGGACAATCTCAACGATAGCACGGTGGACCGGCTCCAGCTCAACCTGGTCGTCTACCTGACGACGGCGGACACAGTGCGCTTCGGCACCGGCTTCGATACCGCCCGCCACCAGCCCACCCCATTGCCCGCCTGGGTGCCGCGCGAACTCACGCCGGGCAACGCCCTGCTACGCACCGGCCATAGTCCGACCTCAACCAGCCTGAGCGGTATCTTGATCGCCGACGGCACACCGCCGCTGCTGCTGGTGGCCCGCCCCATCTTGGACGGCGACGGGCACGGCC
>JALYUO010000319.1 GCA_030853735.1 Chloroflexota bacterium | reverse complement strand
GTGCTGAGTTCTGAATTGGCGACGGGTTAGCGGCTACGTCCGCATTCCGCATTCCGCATTCCGCATTCCGCATTCGCCGAATCGTGTATAATGGGGGGGCTGTCTGAGAATGGGGCCGGGTGGGGAGAGGATTAGTCAGGGTATGGGGTTGCTGAATCCGGTGGATGGGGACGCGCAACCAGGCGCACCGTTTCGCGTGCGGGCAGGCTGGGCGGTGGGGGTGTTTCTTGCGACCCTGCTTGTGTACGCGCTCTTCACGCAGCGCATCCTCTATTACACCAACCCCCCGACCGGCGACCAGCCGTTCTATCTGCATACCGCGATCAGCCTGGTGCAAGACGGCGACATCAACGAGCGCAACAACTACGATCAGCAAGACGAGCAACAGTATTATCCGCGCTTCACGGTTGCTAACGACGGCTACTACCCAGCGGGCTTCCCCGGCATTCCCGCCCCCTGGCCGCTGCCGCCGCATGACGGCAAAACTACCGCCCGGCCCGCCGGCGAAGAGTATTCCAAGCACGGCTTGGGCCTGAGCGTGCTGATCGTGCCGGGCTGGGCGCTGGGCACGCACTGGACCCCGCCGGGTATCAATCTGCCCGCGCTGGACCAGCCGGGCGCGGGCTGGCCGACGGTGGTCTACGAACTCAACATCTTGGGCGCGTTGCTGGCCGTGCAGGTGTTTTTGCTGGCTTTCGAGGCGACCCGCCGTTGGGAGATTGCGCTGATCATCTGGGCGGCGCTGGCGTTCAGCAATCCGCAAATGACCTACAGCTACCTGATCTTTCCCGAACTGCCGGCGGGCCTCTGCGCCATCTATGCCTTCCGCCGCCTGGCGCTGGGCTGGCCGGCCAACGGCCCGCTGCGCTTACTCGCTATCGGCGGGGTGATCGGCTTCTTGCCCTGGCTCCACGCCCGCTTCTTGCCGATCAGCGGCGCGCTGGTGCTGTTCGCACTCTGGACGTGGTGGCGCGCCCGCCGCGCCGGCCAGGCGGCCACCGCCCCGCCCCGCCCCGCTCACATCCCGCCCTTCCTGACCCATGCCGTCCGCAACACGGCAACCTTTCAGACCGCTAGTGCGCCTGCGCCGGCACCCTTCCTGACCCATGCCGTCGGCAACACGGCGACTTACTGGAGCAAGGCGATCAAGCGCGCCCCTACCGCGTCCAGCCCCCGCTCCGTCCCCCGCATCCGCCGGCCCAGCGTGTTGGGCCTACTCGTGGCGCTGGTGCCCGTGGCACTGTCGCTGGGGGCGCTGGGGCTGTTTTACGTCTGGCTCTACGGTACGATCCTGCCGAACACCGGCGACCATGCGGGCTTCATCAACCCGCTCACCGACCCGTGGGGCGTGCCGGTGGCGCTGCTGGGGCTGCTGTTCGACCAGCAATGGGGGCTGCTGATGGCCGCGCCGGTCTATATCTTGGCCTTTGTCGGCTTGGTGGCGATGCGTCGTGCGCCGGGCGGGCGGGTGTTGCTGCGCTGGTTGCTGTTCGCGGTGGTGCCCTACCTGCTGCTAATCGCCTTCTATCGCCAGTGGTGGGGCGAATGGTGCCCGCCGGCGCGCTATCTAGCCCCGATCACGCCGTTGCTGGCCTTGCCGCTGGCCCAGGCGTTGCTGGCTTTGCGCCGCAGCGTACTCTACAACGCGCTCTTTGGCCTGTTCACCGCCGGCGGCTGGGCGATCATGGCGGGGTTTGTCGCCCACCCCCACTCGCTCTGGAATCAGCCCAACGGCAAGAGCGATCTGTTTGTCTGGTTGGCCGCACACAGTCGCCTCGACTTGGTGCCCCACCTGCCCGCCGTCGTCCTCTGGTTTTTTGACCACCGCTTCACCATCCGCTGGGAGTTGCTGATCGCCTGGGCCGTCTTCGGCGCGGCGATTGTGTTGGCCGGGCTGTTGCTGCTGGCGAACACCGGGCGCGAGGCATCAGGTATCAGGTATCAGGTATCAGGTGCGACGGACGAGGGAGCGGGCTGAGAGTCCAAGCCTAGACCCCACCTCCGCTAATTTCCGCTTTTCTTCCCGCTTTCCTCCCCGCCCCTGCCCTTCTCGGCGCGCCCTACTCCGGTTATGCTGGTGTCACAGCGACCGCGCGGGGCGCTGCGTAGGCGCGTGGCTAGGGCGACGGGGAGGGCGGCGATGATGAAGCGGATGCTGGGGTTTGGGGCGGGACTGAGTGGCTTAATACTGCTGGCGGGCTGGGGGCTACAGGGCGGGGAGCCGCTGCCGGCCAGTGCCACGACCGCAGCCGGTCTCATGCGACCCCACATAGCCGGCGTGATCCGCGCAGCCCGACCGGCAGAAACACAGCCGGCGGGCGATGCGTTTACTCGTCCGCTACACAGAGGACCGACCGCCACGCCGAGTCCGTCGCCGCTAGACCGCATTCGGCAAATCACCTTTGCCGACAGCCGACATGGCTGGGCTGGTGGTCTCAATGATTGCTATGTGGGATTGTGTCCCTATGCGTTGGATGCCACCACCGATGGAGGACGCACTTGGCAGACGCGCCCTGATCCCAGTGTGCTGTCCAATGGTCAATCGGGAGATAGTGTCTATACGATGCGCTTTAGCAGCGCCCAGGACGGCTGGTTGTTGGCCGATGTCCCGTGGGTCACGCATGATAGCGGGTTTACCTGGAAACCTACGTTGCCCGGAGGACGGATCGCGCTGCTAGAAACCCACCAGGGTAATGCTTGGGCATTGCAAGAACACTGCGGCGCGGAACAGCTTTGCCACTATACCTTGCTAGTCTCTGCCGATGGAGGCTACACTTGGCAGCGGCGCAGCACCCCACCCGCGTTAGGCTGGGAACCGCAGCAATTGGTGCGGCTGGACGCACAGCACGCCTGGATACTGGCCGCGCAAGCCGACCATCATTTCGCGCTCATCCACACCAGCGATGCTGGTTACACTTGGCAGATTCTACCCACCCCACCCGGCGCGGCGGGCTGGTTTGCCGCTTTATCAGCACTACCCGGCGGCACCCTCTGGCTCATGACCGGCATCGGCGGGGAGGGTAGGCATAACCAAACGAAGATCCTCTACACCTCCACCGATGGGGGCCGGCGCTGGCACACTCAGGCGGCGGGATTGTGGCCGGAGTACCCTGACGTGTCGCCTAACGAACGGACAGCTTTGAGCCTGCCGGATAACCCTGCCGCACTGTCCTTGACGTTGCCCTATGATGATCAACTGGCGGGGTTCGGCCTGCTGGCACCGGGACGCGCTTGGTATACCGTCGGCTTTGGCTCGCCACGATTCACAAAAGACGGTGGTCGCACCTGGCCCAACTTTTTTCAGTGGCTTAAAGGCAATGGGCAAGTTTTCGGCGGACCGATTGTGGTGTTGCAGCCGCGTTATGGGTGGATGGCAGCGAGTTCGGTTGTTTATTACACAACCGATGGCGGCACCGTCTGGAACTCTACCCAGGTACCGGGACACCCATAGCGTCTTCTTTACGCAGCACGACCACAACAAACACGCAAAATCCTGATGCCTGATGCCTGATGCCTGATACCTGATGCCTGATGCCTCGCACTGCTTGACACCGTTTCGCCGCCCGGCTTATAATGACAGCCAGCGTGGGGGCAATGAGGCTGCACGCGCCGCCGGGCAACGGGACGGAGGATGGGGCATGGCACAGACGCGGCTCATCATTGTGGATGACGACTCGATTATTCGCTTGGACTTGCGCGAATTGCTGACGCAGATGGGCTACGGCGTGGTCGGGGAGGCCGCCGATGCCGGCAGCGCGATCACGCTGGCCCGCGACACCAAGCCCGACTTGGTGCTGATGGACATTCGGATGCCCGGCGATTTGGACGGCATTGATGCCGCGGCGACCCTGACGGCGGAGGGTGTGGCCCCGGTGCTGCTGCTCACCGCGTTTAGCGACCCCGAACTGGTGCGCCGGGCCACCGAAGCGGGCGTGGTGGGCTATCTGCTCAAGCCGTTCAGCGAGGGCGAACTGCGCCCGGCCATCGAAGTGACGCTGGCCCGCTTCGGCGAGTTCCAGGCGCTGCGCCACGAAAGCCAGGATCTGCGCGAGCAATTGGAGACGCGCAAACTGGTTGAGCGCGCCAAAGGCGTGCTGATGGCCCAGTTCAACCTGAACGAAGCCGAAGCCTTCCGCCGCATCCAGAAGGCCAGCATGGACACCCGCCGCCCGATGCGCGCCATTGCCGAGGCGATCCTGTTGACGAGCCAGGTGAGCGCGTAATGCGTATTGCGTATTGCGTATTGCGTATTGCGTATTGCGTATTGCGTATTGTTGAGGGCAGATGGAGTAGCAGACGGCCACTTTGCAGCCCACTTGCCCTTCTATAGCTAACCTACCCATAAGAGCCGCAGCCGTATCCTCCTCTAATGGTGCCGTGTTGCCCAATCAACCCCAATCCCCCACCCGCTTTACGTTTTACGTTTTACGTTTTACGGCGCACGCGCCCCTGATCGTCTTCACCATCGCCTTCCTCTTGCGCTTGGCTTTGCTCAACGCTGCCGGGTTTTGGCGCGATGAGGTGGCCTCGCTGACCGTGGCGGGCTGGGGCTGGAGCGACATCGTGGGCGGGCGGTTCGGCGAGGTGCGGAACCAGCCGCCGGGCCACACGCTGCTGATGCGGGCGGGGCTGGCCGCGAATGCGGCGCTGGGCGGCTGGCTGCCGGCGGAGACGGCGGCTCGATTGCCTTTTGCGCTGGCGGGTGCGCTCACCTGCGCGTTGCTGGCGGCCTGGGGCGGTCGCCGGTTCGGAGCGGGGGCGGGGGCGGTCGCCGGCTTGTTGTTGGCGACTTCCTATGGGCACCTGTTCCAATCCACCGAGGCGCGGCCCTATGCCCTGCTCACCCTGGCGACGCTGGCGGCGCTAGTCGCGCTGGATCGGGCGCTCGACGGCGGCCCCCAGGCCGCGCGCTGGTGGGCGGGCGGGGTAGTGGCGGGGCTGGCGGGCGTGGCGAGCAGCTATCTGATGGTCTATGCCGTGCTGCCGGGGCTGGGCTTGTGGGCGGCAGCGCGGCTGTGGCCCCTGCTGCGCGCAGCCCTACCCGCCCGACCGGGTAGCTCCCCTCGCCCTTCAGGAGAGGGGCTGGGGGTGAGGTCGGCGGCGCGGCGGCAGTTGCGCGTACCCCTGTTGGCAGCAGTGGTGCTGGCGCTGGGTACGCTGCCCGCCTTGCCGGAGATGCTGCGCGTGCAATGGGCCAGCGACCGGGCAGGCAACAACCCTGCCGATGCCGCCGTCAAGCTGCTGCTCTACAACGGCCTCAGCTTTGGCCCGGCACCGGGAGCGGGCTGGGCGGTGGCCCTGGTCGGGCTGGTGATCGTCGGCGCGCTGACGGCGCGGCGGGCGGGCGGCGCGGCCCGCACAGTGC
>JALYUO010000292.1 GCA_030853735.1 Chloroflexota bacterium | reverse complement strand
GCGATGCCGGGCCCTAGTACGATCTCCCCCGCCGGCCACCGTGCTAACCTGCAGATCGCGGTAGGGCCAGCCTCGCCGGGTGGAACCGCCTCCTACAATCCACCCTCAGCTCCCGCTAAGGCCAACCGCAACCACCGCCGCAGTTACCTAGATTGCCAAGCGGTAACTGCGGCGGTGGTTGCAGCAAAGGCTGCGTCGGTGGGAAAGTCGCGCTGCGGCTGCGGCTGCTGACCTCTGCCCTATTTGGGTGTCCATTTGGGCTCAAAGTCATCTGTGGAATTGTTGGTAATCCGGGTCTGCCCACTGCCGTCGGCGTTCATCACGTAGATCTCATAATTGCCGTCACGGTACGAGGCGAACGCGATGCGCTGCCCATCTGGAGACCAAGACGGTTCCCTGTCAAATGCGGGATTGTTGGTGAGCCGGGTCTGCCCACTGCCGTCGGCGTTCATCACGTAGATTACATCATTGCTATCACGGTTCAAACGGTTCAAGGTGAACGCGATGTGCTGCCCATCCGGAGACCAGGCTGGTTGGGAATCAGATGTGGGATTGTTGGTGAGCCAGGTCTGCAAGTTGCCGTCGGCGTTCATCACATAGATGTCTAAGTCGCCGTCACGGTACGAGGTGAAAGCGATGTGCTGCCCATCCGGGGACCAAGCTGGTTGGGAATCAGATGCGGCGTTGTTGGTGAGCCAGGTCTGCCCGCTGCCGTCGGCGTTCATCACCCAGATGTCTAAGTCGCCGTCACGGTACGAGGTGAAAGCGATGTGCTGCCCATCCGGGGACCAGGCTGGTTCGGACTCAAATGCGGCGTTGTTGGTGAGTCGGGTCTGCCCACTGCCATCGGCGTTCATCACATAGATTTCAAAGTTGCCGTCACGGCGCGAGGTGAACACAATGTGCTGCCCATCCGGGGACCAGGCTGGCTCCCAGTCAATCGCGGGATTGTTGGTGAGTCGGGTCTGCCCACTGCCATCGGCGTTCATCACATAGATTTCAGCGTTACCGTCGCGGTACGAGTAGAAGGTGATACGCCCGCGAGCACCTGAGTTGGATACGCTGCTTGCACTCACAGATGTCGGCGTGTTCGTCGGCGCATTCGTCGGCGTGACGACCGCAGCACCACTTGTAGGCTCCACGGTAACAAGGGGCGGAGGCGTGTTTGATGGCTGCGGGTTCCTACCGCTGTTCAGCCCTGTTAGCCCGAACCCTAGCAGTGTGAGAAGAGCGATGCCGACGAGTGCGAACGGCCATAACGGGCGGCTCGTGCCCGTCCTGGACGGCGCGGCGGGGACCGGGCGTGGTGGCGGCGGGCGATTCGGTACTGTCGGCAGACTCGCCGGCTGTCCGGCTCCGAACAAGGCATCTTTGAACTGCTGGGCCGTGGCGAAGCGATCCTCGCGCCGCACGGCCATCGCCCGCAGGACGGCGCTGCTTACGCCTGCGGAGAGGCGGGGGTTGAGGCGTTGGGGCGGCAGCAGCGTGTCAGCAGTTGCCGTGGCGCGATCTATCGCCGGCGGCGGTGCCTGCCCCGTCAGCAGGTGGTACAGGGTGGCACCGAGGCTGTAGATGTCACTGCGCGGATCGGTGCCGCCGCTACTATATTGCTCAATCGGCGCGTAGGCCAGGGTGCCCAAGCCGCGAATGCTGTGGGCGGTCGCCAACAGCCCCTGTTTGAGCAGGCCGAAGTCCACCAGCTTGATCAACCCTTCTGGGGTCAGGCGGATATTGGCGGGCTTGATGTCGCGGTGCAGGATGTGGGGGGTTTGGCTGTGCAGGCACGTCAGCGCATCGCAGAGTTGCATGGCGTAGCCGAGTACCTGGGACTCCACGAGGCTACCGTGCCGCTTGTCCAACACATCTTGCAAGTTCTGGCCCGGCACCAACTCCATGACCAGATAGCTGGTGCCGCCCGCTGCAAACACCTCGTAGTAGCCGGGCAGGTTCGGGTGATCCACTTGGCTGAGGGCCGTGAACTCGCGCTGCAACTGGTGGAGGCTGGCCGGGTCGAAGTTCTCCTTTAAGGCGATGCGCTGCCCCGGCTGTACGCCGCTCGGCAGCCCCATCCCCGGCAACGCTTCGGCTTCGTAGACTGCGCCCACGCCGCCATGCCCTAGCACCCCGATAATGCGGTAGCTGCCCACGCGGTCGCCGACGTTGTGTAGGCGCACGGCGTAGGCGAGGGCCATCCCGCAGCTTAGGCAGAAGGGCGTTCCGTCCACATTCTGGGTTTCGCACCCGGCCCCGGTGCGCGGGTCATAGCAAACGATCATCGGGCTGCTTTCCTTGTGTAATATGCTTGTCCAGTATCATAGCACGAATCGCGCTCCCCTGCCACCACCTAGTTACCCAGGGGTGCGGCTCAGGGTTTTGCATGGTGCGTTGCGCGCCCCCCTCACCCCCCAACCCCCTCTCCCCTGCGGGGCAGAGGGGGAGTCAGACCGGCAGGCGGGGTAGAGCCGGCGCGCTGGGATCACCACGTCCGTGCCTCCCCCTCTGCCCCGCAGGGG
>JALYUO010000268.1 GCA_030853735.1 Chloroflexota bacterium | reverse complement strand
GCGGTGGGCAACTGCGCCAGCGCGGGCGGGCCGTTCCCGACCTATGCCGTGGTGCAAGGGATTGATGAAGTGGTGCCGGTGGACATTTATATCCCCGGCTGCCCGCCGATCCCCGAAGCGATGTTCTACGGCATCATGAAGTTGCAAGAAAAGATCAAACAAGATACCATCGCCAAGCGGGTCGCCGTGGACGTGATGGCGCGGAGCGTGTAAGATGCCCCCAGTCTCCCCGCTGCAACACATGGACCCTGAAACGCACCCGGCGTTACAACGGCTGCGCGCCACGATGCCGCAAGCCATTGAAGGGGTCAGCGCGCATCGCGATCAGGTGACGGTGCGGATCGTCAAAGACCAATGGATCGCCGTCGCGCAGTTCTTGCGCGACGACCCCGACTGCAAGTTCGAGATGCTGATGGACCTCACCGCCGTGGACTATCCGGCCCGCCCGCAACGCTTCGACGTGGTGGCCCATCTCTACAGCCTGAGCAAGAACCACCTGCTCCGCATCAAGTGCGGCGTGGCCGAAGGCGATAGCGTGGAGACCCTGGTGGGAGTCTGGAAAACATCGAACTGGCTGGAACGCGAAGCCTACGATATGTTCGGGGTAGATTTTGCCCACCACCCCGACCTGCGGCGAATGCTGTTGCCGCAAGACTGGGTGGGCCACCCGTTGCGGAAAGATTACCCGCTGGCTGGGTATTAGCCGGAACGAAATGAGGCAGCCTAATGGATGAGAACCGCGAATTGGTGCGGGTGCCGCAAGAAGAAACAAATATAGCGACCCGCGCCGGGGTCGAGATCAGCGGCCAGGACAGCGCCGCCAAGCTGATGCTCTCGGAAGAACCGTCGCCCGTGCAAGAGCAGGAACTGATGCTCAACATGGGGCCGCAGCACCCCAGCACGCACGGCGTGGCGCGCATTTTGCTCGAATTGGACGGCGAGATCGTCAAAAAAGCTATCCCCGATATCGGCTATCTGCATCGGGGTATTGAGAAAATCGGCGAGTACCGCCAGTATAACCAGTTCGTGCCGTGGACCGACCGCATGGATTATATTGCGGCCTTCACCAGCAATCTGGCCTGGGTGCAAACGGTTGAGGGGCTGATGGGCGTGGAGATCCCAGTGCGCGCCAAGTATCTGCGCGTGCTGTTCTCCGAATTGCAACGCATCGCCTCGCACCTGCTCTGGCTGGGCACGCACGTCATGGACCTGGGCGCGATCACCGTCTTCCTGTTCGCCATGCGTGAGCGCGAACTGATCCTCGACCTGCTGGAAATGCAAACCGGCGCGCGGCTGACGCTGAACGCACAGCGCGTCGGCGGCTTCCCGAAAGACCTGCCGCCCGGCTTCCTGGAGAAGTTGGCCGAGTTTATCCGCGTGATGCCCGGCCACATCCATGAGTACGAGCGCCTGCTGGCCGAGAACCCGATCTTCCTGCGCCGCGTCAAAGGCATCGGCGTGATTTCGGCGGAAGAGGCCGTGCAGTGGGGGCTAACCGGCCCCAGCCTACGCGGGTCGGGCGTGGCCTATGATGTGCGAAAAGCGCGTCCCTACGCCGCCTACGGGCCGGAGTTCGGCATCAATTTCGATGTGCCCATCGGCACACACGGCGATGTGTATGACCGCTTCCTGGTCCGCATGGAAGAGATGCGCCAGAGCGTCAGCATCATTGAGCAGGCGGCCAAGCTGCTGCCCGACGGCCCGGTGATGACCGACGACATCCGCGTGGCCCTGCCGGGCAAAGAGGCGCTGATGACTTCGATTGAGGCCATGCAGCGGCACTTTATCTTGTCGATCTACGGCTTGAAGCCGCCGGTGGGCGAGTATTATAGCGCGGTGGAATGCCCGAAAGGGGAATTGGGCTGGTATATCGTCAGCCACGGCGACGCGAACCCCTATCGGGCGCGCTGCCGCCCAGCCTCGATGATTAACTTGCAGTCGTTGCCGATCATGTCGGAAGGCGCGTATGTCGCTGACGTAGTAGCCGCCATCGGCAGCATTGACATCGTGATGGGTGAGGTGGATCGCTAATGGCCGAAGCAGTGCGCGTTATTCCGCCCGATGGTGCCGCCGAGATCCTGCATCGTTACCGCGATGTGGACCCGATGGAAGCCATGATCCCAGCCTTGCAGGAGATCCAGACGCAGTACGGCTTTGTCAGCGAGGCCGTGGTGAACCAGATGGCCGAGACGTTCGGCATCAGCATCACCGAAATCTACGGCGTGGTCACGTTCTACAGCTTCTTCCGCTTCAGCCCGCTGGGCGGGCGCACGATCCTGACCTGCGAGGGTACGTCGTGCTATGTGCTCGGAGCGGGCAAGCTGCGCGAGGCGATCAATGACCGCCTACACATCACCGCCGACGAGTCCACCGCCGACAACCGACTGGCCTTTCTGCCGTCGTCGGTGTGCCTCGGCGCGTGCGACCTGGGGCCGCTGGTCGAAGTCGAGGGTCAGTTCTACAGCCATGTGGACCCGACCAAGATGAACGCGATTATTGACCAATGGATTGACGCGCCGACCGGGGAAGTGGCGCACGCGCACGGCAGCGGCCCGAACGACATGGGGCCGTATGGCTACGGCCCCACCGCCGCCGAACTGGGCAGCGCCCTGCCCGTCGAAGCCACGCCCGGCGAACGCCGCAGCGGCAACGCGACACGGGGCATTCGGGGTTAGTGAGCCGTGGGCCGTGGGCCGTGGGCCGTGGGCCGTGGGCCGTTGTTAAGGGCAGCTAGATAGCTATAGACAAACGAGACGGGTGATCGGATTACAGC
>JALYUO010000266.1 GCA_030853735.1 Chloroflexota bacterium | reverse complement strand
CGCCGCCGCCGACCGCGCCGCCGCCCACCGTCACGCCCCGGCCCACCACGCCCATCCCGCCGCCGACCGTGACCCCGCGCCCTGCTCCCACAGCGACGCTCGGCCCCGGCTGCCTCTACACTGACCTGTGTCCCGGCGACCCGGCGCTGCCCTTTGTGCAGGACTTGCAACGCCGCGACGCAGTGAGCGGCTATGCCGACCGCAGCTTCCGCCCTGCCGCCAATCTCAGCCGCGCTCAGGCCGCCAAGTTGGTCGTGCTGGCAACGGGAGGCCAACTGATCACCGGGGCCGGCCCCGAATTCAGCGATGTGCCGCCGACCGATCCGTTCTACCCCTACATCGAAACGGCCCGCAGCCGGGTGCTGATCAGTGGGTATGGCGACGGCTCGTTCCGGCCCTACAGCCCGATCAGCCGGGGCCAATTGGCGAAACTGGTGGTATTGGCGCGCGGCTGGCAACTGGTAGACCCCGGCGTGAGCAGCTTCAGCGATGTATCCTACGGCAGCGCGCTCTCCTATTACATCGAGACCGTTGCCGCCTTCCAGGTGCTGCCCGGCTTCCCCGACCGCACTTTCCACCCCGACGACCCAGTGACGCGCGGCGCTGCCGCCCGCATCGTAGACGTAGCCCTCGCCACCTACCGGCCCTAACGACCTAACCCCCAACCCCCTTCCCTACAAAGGAAGGGGGAGAGATATAACCAGGGTTTATGCGTCCTCATATCAACGGGCCTTTGGTGATCTCATGAGCTGTGGGAGCGGCCTCCTGGCCGCGATGGATTTGCCGGCGTTTGGTGATCTCATGAGCTGTGGGAGCGGCCTCCTGGCCGCGATGGATTTGCCGCGCCCGCCGCTGCTTGAGCCGGAACGTAGCAGCCCTGTCTGTAGGAGGCGGTTCCACCCGGCGACCGTGCGTGGCACCCGCTGCTTGCCCCGCCGTCCCCCGCCGCGTATAATAGGCGGGCCGGTGGATGACCGGGGAGGGGAGGCGGCATGGCAAATGGGCGGGTAGATAGCTGGGACGAGGACGACGCGCCTGCGCCGCGCTCGCCGCCCGCCGCACCCCCGCCGCAGGCCACCACCGCGCTCCCTGCGCCGCCGGTCGATTCCGCCGATTCTGCTGATTCGGCGGAGGAAGCCACCGAAGCTGACGAACCGCCCACACGGCTATTCCCCACCCGCGAACAATGGCGGGCCGCGCCGCCGTGGGTGTTGCTGATCAGTTGCCTGAGCTTGGGCGCGATTTGCGCGATGGCGATGGCCGTTCTGCTGCTGATCGCTACGCTGCCTTAGCCGATGGCCGTCCTGACCCCCGCCCCCCCCGAAGCCTCGCGGCGCGTCGCCCGCAATATCGCCAGCCCCTTCGCGGCCCAACTGGTAGTCAAAGTACTCGGACTGGCCTCTTTCGCCCTCCAAGCGAAATTACTCACTGCGTCTGCGCCCGGCCAACCCAGCCCATTCGATCAATACCTTTTCGCCACTATCGTCTTGCTGTACGCCGCCACCATTACCGACTGGGGGTTGGGCACCTGGCTGACGCGCGAGCTGGCCGCCCGGCGGGGCACCGCCGATCTCCCTACAGTACGCCGCCTATTCGCTGAAACGCTAGGTATACGCCTGCTATTGGCGGTTCTGGCGCTGCTGCCTTTGCTGGTCCTCGCGTTCTCGCCACCGGGAGCGGCCTTACTGCATTTGACTCCGGCCGGGTCGGTCGCTATCGCTGTGCTGGCCTTTTCCCTGCTGCCCAGCGCCTTTGCCGGCGCGGTGACGGCGCTCTACAATGCTTATGAGCGCATGGGGCCGCCCGCTGCCGTGCAGGTGGGCAGCGCCATCAGCACTACGGTGATCGGGGTGATCGCGTTGCTGCTGGGCGGCGGCGCGGTGGGGCTGGCCGGCGCGGCGCTGCTGACGACGCTGGGCCAGGCGGTGGTCTTTTATCGCCTGCTGCGGCGGGACTTTTTTGCCCCCACGGTCGCCTTGAACCGCGCCACCCTGCGCGCCGTATTGGGTGCGGCTTTTCCGCTGATGTTGAACGGATTGCTAATCACGATCTTTTTCCGCTTCGACCAGATCATCATCCAGACCCACTTTCCCGATCAGGTGTCGATCTATGAAGCGGCCTACAAAGTGATCAACGTGACCCAGATCATCGCGCCCAGTGTGGTGCTGGCGCTGTTTCCGGCCATGGCCCATGCGGCCTTGCACGATCCAGCGGCGTTGGTGCGCCACTATCGCATGGCCGTCAAGTTCTTGCTAGTGATCGGCTTGCCGTTAGTGGCCGGGACGGTCGCGCTGGCCGATTGGGCCATCCGCATCATCACCCTCGACCGCCACGCCTTTTTGCCCTATTCGGCCTGGGCGCTGGCGATTTTGATGCTGTATTTGCCGCTGAGTTTCATCAACGGCGTGACGCAATATGTGCTGATCGCGCTGGGCCGCCAGAGTCGCCTGACCTGGGCCATCGGCGCGACGGCGATCTTTAATCTGGCGGTGAACCTGTGGGCGGTGCCGACATTCGGCATCTACGGCGCAGCGGCGGTCACGGTGCTGTCCGAGATTGTGCTGCTGGTGCCGTTTCTGGCCTGGACCGCCTCCGGCCTGGGAGCCGGCGCAGTGCGGCCCGGCCCCAGCGGCGTGCGCCTAGCGGTTGCGGCCACCGGCATGGCGCTGACGATGGCCGGTCTTTTCGCGCTGGGCCTGGGTAGTCTCGTCGCCTTGCTCGGCGGCGCGGCAGTCTACGCCGCCCTGATCGTCGCACTGCACATTCTGCATACCAGCGAAGTGGCGCGGCTGCGTGGTCTTGTGCGTCGCACGTAATACGCCTTTTCATCGTGAAGAACGCGACGAATTGCAGCTCTAGTCGTCCCGCTCCCGGCTTGTCGGCAAGGCTTAGGCGTTCTGAGCGAGTACCCTAATTTCAGGAGGAGTCAGCACCCCCAGGTGCGGCCCCGCAGGCGTAGTGGGTGGGGGCCGGCGCGCTGGGAGTGGCCTGTCGGCTCGTCAGGGCGGCGTGGTACGCCTACGGGGCCGCACCTGGGGGTGCTGACTCCTCCTGAAATTAAGAATGGTCGCGCCGCCTTGATCGCGAACGCAGCCGCTCTCAGCTTGGCAGCAGATCGCTTGCGTGATAGCACGCTTGTTCGGTATAATAGATTGAGAGGTACGCTTATGTCTACCAACCGTATCCGGCCCATCGCCATCGGCATTTTCCGCCAAGACGACCGCCTGTTTGTGGCAGAGGGTAGCGATCCGGCTACTGGGCGGCGCTTCTATCGTCCGTTGGGAGGCGGTATTGAGTTCGGTGAACGCGGCCATGAGACCCTGGTACGCGAAATGCGGGAAGAGATCGGGGCGGAGATCACCGCTGTGCGTTACCTGTGTACCATAGAAAACATCTTCACCTATGACGGCGGCACCGGGCACGAGATCGTGCAAGTCTATGCCGCGCGTTTCAGCGATCCCGCCTTCTATGCCAACGCTGTATGCGCCGGTAGCGAAGCCTTCGCGACCGACGGCCCGCTCCAGTTTCAGGCAGTGTGGCACCTACTGACCGACTTCGGCCCAGATGCACCGCTCTATCCTGCGGAGTTGCTCGATTTATTGGTGCAGGAGCGCAACCCATAATACAGCACCGTCCTGTAGGAGGGGGTGCCACCCCGCGACGGCTGCCTGATGATGCCGCCGGGAACATAACGCGCCTCTGGGCAAGATCGCGG
>JALYUO010000237.1 GCA_030853735.1 Chloroflexota bacterium | reverse complement strand
GTCGCGGGGCGGAGCCACCCTCCTACAATTGGAGGCTGCGCTGAATGATCGGACAATTCGTCCCACCCACATGATCAGTTGATCTTGGAGGTTTCCTAACGATATGCGTATTCCCCCTAATGCGTTGGTTTTGGACATTGGCAGCGGGCATAGCCCCCACCCGCGCGCCGATGTGCTGTGTGACCGCTATATTGACGACGATACTGAGCGCGGCGGTGCGATCCGGGCGGATCGGCCGCTGATCGTGGCCGATGCTCATGACTTGCCGTTCAAGGATGGCGCGTTCGATTATGTCGTTACCTCGCACCTCATCGAGCACATGGACGACCCAGTGCGCTTTTGCGCCGAGTTGCAGCGCGTGGCCCGCGCCGGGCATATCGCGTCGCCGTCGGAGATCGCCGAGAAGCTGTTCTACTGGCCGTTCCACAAGTGGTATGTGAACAAGATCGGCGACACACTGGTGCTGCACCCCAAGCGTGACGATCCGAATATCTTCGGCGAACTGTTCGACTACCTGTATGAGTACAATCCCTGGTACGCGCGCTTTCAGCGCAGCCTGCCTGATATGTTCTGGATCGAGTATGAGTGGGCGGGCGAGATCAAGATCACCATTCGGCAGCAATCGCCGCTCGACCTCGAATCGGCCCAGCGGTTGCGGCGCATGGTCAAGCCGCGCGAAAGCCTGCCGACCGCGCTCTATCGCACGGCGGTCAGCGTGGGCGAAATGATTGTGCCGGCGGCGGCGATCCAGGCGTTGCGGGCGTGGCGGCGGGTGAAGCGCAGCCCGGCGCGGTTGGTCAACCTGGAGTCGGTGCTGGCTTGCCCGTTCTGTCGCGGATCGGTGCAGATGGAGGCGACGGTAGTGCGTTGTCTCAATCCCGCTTGCGGGCGCGTCTATCCGATTGAGCGCGGCTACCCACATCTGTTGCTGGATCAGGCGCTGCGCGAACGCCCGCCCGCGCCGCCGTTGCCGCGCCTGGGTTGAGCGCGGCGGAGGACTGCACATGGACCATCGGGAGGGCCGCCTGCGGGGAGCCGGCGGCGCGGATCTGTACTATCAACGCTGGTGCCCGGCGGGACCGCCGCGGGCCGTGGTGCTGGTGGTGCATGGCATCTTGGAGCATAGTGGGCGCTACGGCAATCTGGTGGATGCGTTGGTGCCGCAGGGCTATGCCGTCTATGCCTTCGACTTGCGCGGGCACGGGCAATCGGGCGGGCGGCGCGGCCACTTGGACCGTTGGGACGAGATCGTGGGCGATGTGGGCGCGGCGCTGCGCTTGGTGCGGAACCACGAAGTCGGCCGGCCGCTGTTCCTGCTGGGCCACAGCCTGGGCGGGATGATCGTGCTGAATTATATGCTGCGCGAACGGCCCACCGATTTGGCTGGGGTGATCGTGTCCGGCCCGGCGCTGGCGGTGGGCTATTCGGCGCTGCTGCAAGGTCTGGCGCGGGTGCTGGGGCGCGTCGCGCCCCGGCTGGTGATCCCCGATCCGCCGCTGACGGCGGACACGATTTCGCGTGACCCGGCGGTGGTGGCGGCCTACAAGGCTGACCCGTTGAAGTTGCCCGGCACTACGGCCCGCTTCGGAGCCGCGTCGCTGGCCGCGATTCGCTGGACCGCCGCGCACGCCGCCGAGTTTCCCGCCGTGCCACTGCTGATCATCCACGGCGGCGATGACCGCTTGGTGCCCCCGGAGGGCAGCCGCCGCTTCTTCGCGGCTGTGCCCGGCAGCGACAAGACCTACCACGAGTACCCCGGCGGCTATCACGAATCATTCAACGACACCACCCGTGCCCGCGCCTTGGCCGATGTGGCCGGCTGGCTGCAAGGGCACTTACCGCCCAGCGCGCCGTGATCGGTGGTGGACGGCACCCTTCTTGCATAGCGGCAGCAATGGAACGATGACGGCACACGCTTACCGGCGGTGTGTCTACTGCTCTTCAACATTAGGGAGGATAACGATGTTACAAAAACTCAAAGCGATGGGTTTGTTGCTGGCGCTGCTCGTGACCTTGGGGGCTGTGTCGGCGCACCCTGTCGCGGCCCAGAGCGCGCCCTGTGATCTGTCGGGCACGATAGACGGGACGGCTACGCCGAATAGCGGCACCACCGACACCATTATTATCTTCCGGGCCACTAACTTCACGCCCGGTGAAGCTGTGTCCTTCTACTTCACGCTGCCCAACGGCAATGTGTTCGGCACCCCCCGCCCCATCGCTAACGGGGTGAACGCAGATGGCACGGTCGGCCCGCTGCCGCTCACGATCCCCCAAGCATTCCTGGACTTCCCCGGCACCTGGGCGATCACCTTCCAGGGGGCGAGCAGCAATCATGTCTCGATCATCAAGTTCTGCGTAACCACGACGGCCCAGCCGCCGCAGGCGACGGATACCGCCGTGCCGCCGAGCGCGACTACGGCTCCGGCAGCGACGGATACCGCCGTGCCGCCGAGCGCGACCACCGCTCCGGCGGCCACCGAGACCGCCACGACCGCGCCGACGGTAGCGGCAACCGAAACGGCGACCGCTGCGCCGACCACGGCCGCTACAGCGGTCGCCAGTGAAACGGCTACTGCCGCGCCGACCACGGCCGCCACAGCGGTCGCCAGTGAAACGGCTACTGCCGCGCCGACCGTGGCTCCGACCGACACCGTTGCCCCGACCGTGGCTCCGACTCAACCCGCCGTTGCGCCGACGATTGCGCCAGCCCCGCCGACGGTCGCGCCGCCGATGCAACCGCCGCCGGCCATGCCCACACCGATCTATGGTGGGGGTGTGCAGCCGAGCGCCGGCGGTCAGCCGCCGGGTATGCCGACCACCGGACAGGCGGATCTCAGCGGCCTGCTGTTCGTGCTGCTGGCGGGCCTGAGCCTGTGCAGCCTCGGCCTATTGGCGCGTCGCCGGGTCGCCGGGCTGCGCTAACGGGGTTACACCGCCAAGCCGCGAAGGACGCGAAGATTCCGGTCGGGAGTCTTCGCGTTCTTTGTGCCTGCGCGGTGTTGCCGTCTCTGCACGGTGCTTGACGGATTCCGTGTGGAAGGGGTATAATGACGCACGGCTGGCCCACGAAGGGTTCGCTATCTACTACGGGGTGTAGCTCAGTCTGGTGGAGCGCCTGCTTTGGGAGCAGGAGGTCATGGGTTCGAATCCCGTTACCCCGACCCTCTTTATTTAGCTTAATTGATCATGCCTTGTACGGTACTTCTAACTATGTACACTTGCCCTGTTTGTGGCTTTGATCAGTTAGAGGATGCTCTACGGGATTGGGCCATGTGTCCTTGTTGCTTAACCCAGTTTGATTTTACGGATAGCCCTATCCGCTATGCAGATTTGCGGGCGGACTGGTTAGCGACGGGTGCCCAATGGCGCAGCCGCTATGTTGTGCCCCCGTCGGACTGGAACCCTAGAGCCTGTTATGCACTTGAATATGCACTTGAATCTGGTAACTGAACTACTCGCTTCAACATAAGAACTGCAAAGGCGACATAATGCAGACCTGCCAGTGTTTCCGGCTCTCTTTCGTAGTCGCG
>JALYUO010000236.1 GCA_030853735.1 Chloroflexota bacterium | reverse complement strand
CGCGACTACGAAAGAGAGCCGGAAACACTGGCAGGTCTGCATTATGTCGCCTTTGCAGTTCTTATGTTGAAGCGAGTAGTTCAGTTACCAGATTCAAGTGCATATTCAAGTGCATAACAGGCTCTAGTGCTGCGTGACCGCAACGATCCACGCCGGGGCAATCGGCTGTGGCAAGGGGCGGACCTCGTAGTGGAGATCGTCAGTCCTGACAATCCCGAACGTGACACGCAGGTGAAGCGGCGGGATTACGTGGAGCATGGCGTGTTCCGGCGCGGCGATACGGCAACCTCGGTAGTGCTGCCCGGCTTTGCTGTGGCGGTGGACACCGTGCTGGATGCTGAGTAGGAGGACCAAGCAATGGTCACAGCCGTAGAGATACCCACCTTGCAATTGATCTTGGTCGGCCAAGATCCTCCGCTGGATCTCGATGGGCTGCAAGGGTTATGGAGCGAAGCCCAGTATCTGCGCCTAACCGATTCCACCAGTCGGCTCATCGAGTTTACCGATGGGCAGCTTGAGGTACTACCGATGCCGACGGACAAGCACCAAGCAATTATAGAAGAACTCCTGGAACTACTGCGGGCATTTATCCGTCCGCGCGGCGGCGTTGCACGGAGTTCTGCCTTGCGGATGCGCGTGCGGCCCGGCAAGTACCGCGAACCGGATCTGCTGGCTCTACGGGATCGTACTGATCCGCGCCGGGGTAATCGGCTGTGGCACGGGGCCGATGTGGTGATGGAGGTCGTCAGCCCCGACAACCCGGAACGCGACACGCAGGAGAAGCGACAGGACTACGCCGAAGGCGGCGTGCCCGAATATTGGATCGTGAACCCACAGGACGCGACGATCACCGTGTTAGAGTTGGTCGGGGAGAGCTATGTCGAGCATGGCGTGTTTGGCCGAGGTGCTACGGCGGACTCGGTAGTGCTGCCCGGCTTTGCTGTAGCAGTAGACACGGTGCTGGATGCCGACTGAACTACCGTAACTCAACACTCAACACTCAACACTCAACACTCAACACTCCGTCAAGGCCGCACCGTGATCGGGTGGACGAGCGTCAGCGGCGGGGCGAGGGGTGCGCCGGCGTGGCTGCGCGGTTGGGCGGCATCCCAGCAGACCCCGGTTTGGCAGCGCGGCCAGACTTGCAGGGTCAGGTGATAGATGCCGGGTGGCGCGTTGCCGGGCACGAACAGGTCGGCATAGTCAATGATCGTCTGCGCGGCGGGGAAGGTCAGCGTCGGGCGCAGGCCGTTCAACGGCGCTTGATCATAGGCCGCCCACTCTTTCCCCTGTGTGTCCCATAGGCGCAGGCTGATGATGTAGTCTTGGGCGGGCGTGGGTGGGGTGGCGAACCGCCAGTACAGCGTGACCGGCAGCCAAGTGGCCGGCGGCAGCACATCTTCTTGCGGGCCGCGCATCTCGTAGATCGATCCCTGGAACTGGAAGCCGCCGGGATAGGCGACCGGCTGCGGGTAGACCGGCTGTGGGAACCAGCTATGCGGCTGGCCGTTGAACGCATAGCCGGTCACCGTCACGCCGATAAAGTGCTGCACATCAAACTGGTAGTAGCGCGCATAGGGGTAGCTGCGGCCCTCAAAAAAGCCCAGCACATCGCCCTGCGGATCGTCGTGTTCCGTGCGCCCCGGCGACGTGATCACCCAGGCCCGTTCATGGTCGATGATCGCTTTGTCCAACGAGTCCGCTAGTTGGCGCGGACCGAAGCCGGCTGTGTTCAGGTAGGGCACCGGGACCACCGGCACCACCGGCACGTCGCCACTGGGCGCATAATATTGTTCGACGGCGGTGGCGAGATAGCCGGGGTGGACGATGATCACATCGCGCCCGCGAACGTGTTGGCGCACATAGTCCAGCGCCTGTCGCCACTCCTCTTTCTGCGGCGCGGCGCTGTAATTGACCGTTGCCAGTGCCAGCCCCTGCAAGCCCAGCAAGGAGATACCGACGGCCACGGCCACGGCGGGAGCGCGGCGGCCCAGCCGTAACAGCCCCATTGCCACAAACAGCAGGTAAAACGGCAGCACAATGATCAGGTAGCGCGGCTCGAACAACGGCACTTTGAGGCTGAGGGCATAGAGGCCGGCAATCGGCAACGCCCACAGCAGCGCCACCGCCGCCCAGGTCCGTTGCTTGTCGCCGGGCCAGGGCCACGCGCCCAGCGCGAACAATGCCCCCGCTAGGCCCGCGCCAATAGCTTCCCACGGCGGCGGCGCTTCGTTCAGCGCGAACTTGACGAACAAAACGCGCAACATCTCGACCGGCGCGACCACGCCATGCCAGTTGACGTTGAGGTTGTCGCCCACAAACGCCGCCGCCCGCAACGCCGCAATCGGCAGAAACGGCACGGCCAGCACGGCCAGTGCCCACGCCCAGTGTCGCCGCCGGCTGGCGCGCTCACCGGCGGGCGCAGCCTGCGGCCACAGCAACGGGGTCGCCAACAATTGCGCGCCCAGGATCAGCACCGCCATGCTGTGGCTGACCAGCGCCATCCAGGTCGCCAGCACATAGGCGGCCCACCAGCGTGTCGTGTTGCGCGCCAACGCTTGTAAATAGAGCGTCATGCTGCCCAGCGTGAGCAATACGACCAGGGTATACATCTTGGCATCTTGTGAATGCCAGATATGGAACGGCGACACAGCCAAGAGCGCCGCCGCCAGCAAGCCCAACGGCGCACTCACCAGCCGCTTGCCGAGGACATAGATCACCGGAATGGTGGCGACCCCGAACCCCAGCGGCAGCAACCGCACCGCCGCTTCGCCGCTGCCGACCAGCCGCACCCAGGCCCACAGCAGCAAGGTGTAGAGCGGCCCGTTCTCGCCGGCGTGCAGGAAGCCCGCCAGCACATCGCTCAGGGGCGCGCGCGCTTGGCTCAGGATGTCGGCCTCATCGAACCAAAAGCTCTCGGCCCCCAGGTGATAGACGCGCAATGCCGCCGCCAACCCGGTCAACGCCCAGACCCAGGCCCAGATCGGCACGGCCCGCAGCGTTGCCCGAATGCGGGCCGGCGTGGCGAGGGGGGCGACCGGGACGTGGGCGCGGGTCTGTTGCACGGCTACTCCCTTACGAGTGAAAAGTGAAAAGTGAAAAGTTGAAAGCGACGACTGATCCCTGCTTGTTAAACGTACAATGGGCGGCAGGGGTTCACTTGTGCTAGAGCGGCGGGGGCGCAAGGCGGTCAAACAGCGCCAAGTGCTGGGCGGCGATGGTGGGCCACGCGAATTGCGCGGCCAGGGCGCGGGCACCCAGCGCGAGCCGGCTCCGCAAGACCGGATCAGCGGCCAAGCGGGCCAGCGCGGCCGCGAGCGCGGGCGGATCGTCGGGTGGCACGAGCAGCGCGTCTCTCTCGGCGGTCAGGGCGGGCCAGGCCGTCGCCGTGGGCAGGGCAGCGGCGGGCTGCGTGGTGACGAGCGGCAGGCCGTGGGCTAGGGTCGCCAGTAGGCTGCCGCGCCGCAGCGATGCCCCGTCGCGGAACGGCAACGCGGCCACATCCGCGCTCAACAAGGCTGCCGATACCGCCGCCGGGCTGCCGTAGCCGGTGCGCTCCACGCTGTCGCCTAGACCCAGCGCGCTGATCTGCGCTTGCAAGGCAGCCCACGTCGCCGCGTCGGTCGGGTCGCTGGCTCCCGTGCCGCCGCCGACCAGCAGCAGACGGTAGTCGCCGCTCTGCCGCAGGTGGGCCATGGCCGTCAACAGTGTATCCAGTCCTTTGCCGGCATTGAAAAAGCCGAAATAGGCGATCAGCGTCGTGGTCGGTCCCGCGCCGTAAGCCGCCCGTGTGGCGGCACGATCCCAGCCGGGCGGCGGGGCTGGGGCGATGTTCGCGCCGATGGGGATACCGCCGGCGCGCAGGCGAATCGCCGGCTGGAGCGCGGCCTCGTCCTGTGGGTTGGTGACGATCACCGCCCGGCTGCTTGCCATGAGCGCCCAGTTGGCCCAGCCGCGTAACGGTCCGGCTTTGGGGAACAGATACGGCTCACGCAGATCGTGGAACGTTGTCACCCAGGCCGGTCCCGCGTCGCGTAGTCGCCAGGGCAACAGGTTGATCGCGCCGTGCAGCCGGTATGCGCCGGTCTGGTACTGAATAGCGGCCACGGCGGGGCGCACCCGGCGTAGCGCCCGCGCCACATCGCCCCAGCAGCCCCAACCCCAGTCGCGCACCACGCGCTGCACCGTCACGCCGGGCGGGTCGCGCCACGCGGCGGCGGGGTGGGCGCTGGTGATCACTGCCACCGTGCGCCCCGTGGCGGCCAGCGCCGCCGCCAAACAAGCGGTGTAGTCGCCCACGCCGCCGGGCTGCGGGGGGTACTCTGCCGAGATCAAGGCGATGGGGCGGCCCGTCACCCGTCGGCCTGCCACAGCGCGCGCACCACTTGGCCGTACAGGGCCATTCGTGCGCGGCGCAGGGCGCGCCGGTGGCCCAGCAGCCATTTGCCGGCTTCCAGCCCGCCCTGCCAGGCGTAGAGCGCGCACAGCCACAGCCGCAGCATCGCCGCCGTGCCCCGCCCATGCCAACGGGCGAAATAGCGCAGCTTGGCCTGGTTAAAGCGGATGTGGCGCGCTGGGATGTCTTGATCACTGCTCTGCCCGCCGTAGTGGATCACCCGCGCCGCCGGTTCATAGCCGATCTCCCAGCCCGCAGCGCGCAAGCGGCGGCACAGATCCAGTTCTTCGCTATACATAAAATAGCCGGGGTCAAAGCCGCGCACCTGGGCCAACGCCACCCGCCGCGCCAGCATACACGCGCCCGACAGCCAATCCACCGGCTGCGCCTCATCGTCGGCGCGATCCAGCACATAATAGCGGCGCAACAGGTCCAGCCGGGGCAGCAACGGTTGCAACGGCGTGCTTTCGATTAGCCCGGTGCCCCAGGTGGGGAAGCGGCGGCGCGACGATTGCGGCGATCCGTCGGGGTTGAGCAGGCGCGGCCCCACCAGCCCCACTGCCGGATGGCCCTCCAAGTAGTGGGCCAGCGCGACCAATGATCCCGGTTCCATGATGGTGTCCGGGTTGAGCAGCAGCACCAGCCGCCCCCGGCTCGCCGCGATGCCCAGGTTATTGCCGTGCGCGAAGCCGTGGTTCACCGTCTCGGCCAGCACCCGCACGCCCGGAAACTCCGCCCGCACCATTGCCACCGATCCGTCCGTGGAGCCGTTGTCCACCACGATAACCTCAGTTCTGCGTTCTGCGTCCTGCGTTCTGCGGTGATCCGCACCATAGGCCGGCGCGTTTGCCGCAGCCGGCAGGCTCGCCAGGCAGGCACGCAGCAGGTCGCGCACATTCCAGGAGACGATGACGATAGAGCAGGCGGGAGGCGGCTGAGATGAGGGGTTCATCATGTTCTCAACGCTGATCAGTAAGGGAGATAGATGAGTTTATTTCGTAGATCATCTAACTCTCCAACTTTAGCGATGATTTCTAAATCTTTAACACAGGTGCCAATGGAAACCTTGATCTGATTAGCATAGATAACACCGTTGAAAGGTATAGCCATTGCTTGGCGCTGCTTTGCTTCAGCACAAAAATCTTCGTCGCGTGAGAACATTACACGCCCTAACGACGTAGCCCGATCAAGCAAATCTGTATCCGCCCATCTGCTTGTACCATCTTCATAGGCTGTAAGGATATCAACGTTGCGTTCACGCAAGCCTCGAATAATGGCGCTTTGTACCTGCTGATCCATGTAGAGGGCTAGTGGCATTAACGACGCTCCTGTGTTCGGAGTCGCTGGACAAGCGGAATAGGCGGCGTTGTTTCCCGCATCTGATCCGCCCAAGCTACGCGCCGTGCGATTTCTGCATCCAGTTCGGCTTGGTGATCCCAATAGTAAGCCAGGACCGAATAGATTTGCCCCAGCGTGAGTGGCGGATGCTGCACCTGCAACTCTTCAGCACTCCACCCATTGGCGCGCTGCGACATTATAAGCTCAATGATTTTCATGGCCGTCCCTTCGATGCAGGGAACGCCTTTGTCATCCAAGACAACGTGTTCGTAGCGAGTTTCAACAAATGGCATAGCTCCATCCTCCGTCCTTATCTTGATTATACAGTAAAGCCGCTACTATAGGGTGCTACAGCTACCAGTAACGGTGCCGCTCGCGTGGCGGTAGGCAGCGGGTCTGCCCAGCAACGTTGGGC
>JALYUO010000201.1 GCA_030853735.1 Chloroflexota bacterium | reverse complement strand
GATGGGGCCAGGGCCGCGCAAGGAGCACGGGCGACTAGAACGCGCCGCTACCGCTACGAAGCCCGCCTACGCGGGCTGGAGCCGGCGCAACTAGATCGGCAGGCAACGGCGGATCTACGGTCCGTCTTTGCTCCAGCCCGCGTAGGCGGGCTTCGTAGCGGTAGCGGCGCGTTCTAGTCGCCCGTGCTCCTTGCGCGGCCCTGGCCCTGCGGCGGACGAACCGTGCGTACCTCCCCACGCAGGCACAAAGGGCGTGATAATAAATTATTTATATACTATTCCGCCGTATGGCAACTAGTGCTTGGCCGAATGCACAGCGCACCTGCCAAGCGAACCGGCACGGCACGGACCCGGCTAAACACGAACCGCACATCTATTGCCGGCATAGCTTCAAAGTATTCTGTCGAGGCAGGGGTCTCCCAAAACGCCGCTTCCTCTTCTGCGCGCTTAAACTCCGGCAGTTTCGCCATGCAGCACCTCACTTGCGCGTACAAGGGCTAAAGTTGCTTTTGCCACTCGGCCAATCCGGCGGCGATAGCGCGATCCAGCCACTTGCGGAACTCCAACTCCCGCGCTTCCGCCTGCACGGTATCTGTATAGGTGAAAATAAAGCCCTCGCTCACTAACGGGTGCATCTCACGAAAGTCGCGATCCCCTACGTCTAGCACGACGTTCTCGTTAGGGCTGTCGGGTTTGTGAGTGATGTTCAGAAACGCAGTGGCGATCATCACTCCGCGATCCTCTTTGCCCACATAATGGAATGACACAACGATTTCTGCGGTTAAAGGCGCTAGTTGCTGCTCATCTTGTATTCGCAGTCGCACCCATAGGCGCGGGCGAGTAAGATTTGCAGAATAGCCAATCTTTCTAGCGGTCTGAATAATGTCACCCTGATACCAATACGTTGTCTGTGGGCTACTTAGCAGCACTCTTACCAGCACCGGCAAGTTCGATTGCTGAAACTGTAGCTGCATCGTATTCGCGTAAACCTCCAGCACGGTCTTAGCGATCTGCTGGAGTTGTTCCGCAATAGGAAGCACTTGATCGTAGCGTTGTTGCTGGTGCTTGCGATAGCCGGCCACAATACCGTCGATCAGCCCGGCAATCGGGGCGCGCGTACCTAACACATCGCTGGAAAGATCCAGGGCGTGCAGATACGCCTGCTTCTCAATGTGATCAAACAGCCGCACCAAGCGCGTCAAATCGCCCGCATCCGCTTCCTCTAGCGCCGCAATATACTCAATACGTTGGTCCCGGTTGATGACCAGGGGAAACCGCCCTTCGCGCAGCAAAACAATCGTGGCAAGACAGCGTGCGACGCGCCCATTACCGTCTTGAAAAGGATGGATTTGGGTGAAACGGTGATGCAGCCAAGCGGACTCTACTTGGGGAGAAACGTGTTGAACCCTATGCTGATTATGCAGCATAATTAATTGGTCCATCTCACTTGCTGTCTGTTCCGGTGGTGCGTACTCGTGCATACTCCCGTCCAGGCGTTGCGGATTATTGGGCTGTTTCTTCCATTCTCCTTTCGCAATAGATACCAACATAATGCTGCCGAACTGATTCAGTGCTTCCGTATAATTTTGATGGCGTAGCAGAACTTGGTGCAGTGAACGTATGTAGTGCAGGCTAAGGGGACTTTTGTTGCTGACAAAGGCAAAGAGACCATCTAAGGCTTCGCGCTGATCGCGTATGAGTTGCAGGACTTCATTCACCGGGCGGTCTGTCGCGCCATGCGTGATGTAGGCCGAATCAATGCCCTGCTCAATGAGTAATTGGGTCGTACCGCGATCAATGGTATACAGTCGCTCAATCACCCCAGTCTCAATAGACCATTCCCGGCGCAGCCGCTCATTAAACGTCAGCAACATCGGCGTATCTTTCAGCTGCTGGTAGTTGTCATCCCAAGCGTGGGCCAGCGACTCAACCTCGGTCGAGACCATACTGCGCCAGTCATCCGGCAAATCTGTGATGGGTTCCCAGGACATGATTACACCTCCAGTAAGGCCCGTATCACGTCCCCCGCGCCGCCGCGATGTCGTCCAGGCTGGCCGGATTTTCGAGGGCTGAGGTGTCGCCCAACGGCTCGCTCAGGTAGTGCTTGCGGACGAGGCGGCGCAGGATTTTGCCGTTGCGCGTGCGCGGCAGATCGCGCACAAAGTGGATGGCGTGGGGTTTGAGCGTCTTGCCGAGTTGGCCGACGATGGCCGCTTCGACGGCGGCGCGCAGGGCGGCATCGGGGGCATGGCCGGGGCGCAGCAAGGCGAAAACGACCAGGGTCTCGCCCTTCAACTCGTCGGGCACGCCGATGGCGGCGGCTTCGGCCACGGCGGGGTGCGACACGGCGGCGGACTCGACTTCGGCGGGGCCGACGCGCTTGCCGGCCACTTTGATCGTGTCGTCGGAGCGGCCCAGGATGTACCAGAAACCGTCGGCATCAATGCGCGCCCAATCGCCGTGGACCCACACGCCGGGCAGACGCGACCAGTAGGTTTCGATGTAGCGCGCCGGGTCGCCCCAAAAGCCGCGCGTCATGCCCGGCCAGGGTTGGCGGATCACCAGTTCGCCGACTGCTTCGCGCAGCGGTGCGCCGTCCGCGTCTACCACATCGGCGGCCATGCCCGGCACCGGCGCGTTAAAGCAGCCCGGTTTGAGCGGTAAGAGCGGGCTACAGGCGAGGATGCCGCCCGAAATCTCGGTGCCGCCGGAATAGTTGAGGATGGGCCGCGTGCCCTTGCCCACCACATCGAACAGCCAGCGCCAGGGGGCGGGGTTCCACGGTTCGCCGGTGCTGCCGAAAAACAGCAGGCGGCTCAGGTCATGCGCCGCCGGCCAATGATCACCCTGGCCCATCAGCGCGCGGATCAGTGTGGGCGACACGCCCAGGTGGGTTACGCCGTGGCGGGCGGTCAATTCCCACAGGCGGTCGGGCTGCGGATAGGACGGCAGCCCCTCATAAATAAACAGCCGCGCCCCCAGCATCAGCGTGCCCGAAATGGCCCACGGCCCCATCATCCAGCCGATGTCGGTGATCCAGAACAGGGTGTCGCCCGCTTGCACGTCGAACGAGTGCGCCATATCTTGCGCGCCTTTGATCGGGAAGCCGCAATGGGTGTGTAGCGCGCCTTTGGGCCGCCCCGTGGTGCCCGATGTGTAGATGATCATGTATAGGTCTTCGGCCTCAGTCTGCTCGGTGGCGCATTCGGCAGGCTGGCCGTCCACTATGTCATGCCACCAAACATCGCGGCCCGCCGTCCACGGCACGACGCGGTCCAGGCGGCGCACGGTGAGGACATGGGCCACACTGGGGCTGAGGGCGGCGGCTTCGTCGGCGGTCTCTTTCATCGGCACGGCGCTGCCTCGGCGCAAGAAGCCGTCGGCGGTGATCAGCAGCTTCGCGTCGCAGTCGGTCAGACGCGCCGCCACCGCCGCGCCGGCGTAGCCGGAGAAGATGGGGATAAAGATCGCGCCGATCTTGGAGATCGCCAGCGTGGCAATGACCACTTCGGGAATCATGGGCATGAACACGCCCACGCGGTCGCCTTTGCCGATGCCCAGCGTCTTGAGCGCATTGGCGGCGCGGTTGACCTCGGCCTGCAATTCGGCGAAGGTGAAAGCGCGCACCCCGCCGTCTTCGCCTTCCCAGCCCAGCGCGGGTGCGGTGGGGCGCTGGGCGGCGTGTTTGTCCACCGCGTCATGCACATAGTTGTAGCGCCCACCGGGAAACCAGCGCGCCCATTCCACTCCGCGTGTCAGGTCCACCACGTCGGTGTAGGGCTGGAACCACTCCAACTCCAAATCCTGCACCACCGCATCCCAGAACCAGCGCAGATCGGTGGTGGAGCGGGCCAGCAACGCATCGAGCGTGGCGATGCCGTGGCGCTCCATGAAGCGGCGCAAGCGGTTGCGTTCCAGGTAGGCGGCGCTGGGTCGCCACGCGATGTCGGGCGAGTCGCTGTCATGGGCTACGGGGATGGGGTAGTCGGGCATGGGGGCATCTCCTGGGCGACGACCCCACCCCCGACCCCTCCCCTAAAGCGGGAGGGGAGCTGTGCCGCGTCTCGCTCTCCGCTCCGAACGGGCGAGGGGGTCAGGGGTGAAGTCGTCGTCTCACTCCCCTCCCGCTTTAGGGGAGGGGTCGGGGGTGGGGTCGTCGCCTCGCTCCCCCTTCCTCTGTAGGGAAGGGGGTCGGGGGGTTAGGCCGTCGTCGTCAGCTACGGATCAGTTGATCAGGTCGGGCAGGGTCTTGGCTTCGGTGATCCAGGCTTGCACATCGGCTTCGCTGAAATTGGCCTGGGTGATTTTGTGTTCGGTGTTATGCGCGACCAACTTGGCGTACAGGTTGTCGGCGCGGCGGCGGGCCAGTTCCTGGGTGCTGTCCACGCCGGCCTCTTCGAGCAGGTTGGCGAGGGCATCACCCACGCCGGTCAAGCGGGCCAGATCGGCGCGCTGTAGCAGTTCCATGATCACGGTTTCACTCACGCCCACCGCTTTCGCCAGGGTGCGGCGCTGCGCGGCGGTGCCGGCCGCCGCCAGCAATTCGTCAGTGTTGTCTACGTTATGCTCTTTCATCTTTGCCGCCAGTTCGGGGGTCATGCCTTTGATGCCTCTAACAGAAGTAGCCATGCGTCCAATGCTCCTTTGCGATGGGAATCCTACCCGGTCATCAGGTGCGCTCTGCGGCGACTTAGTGTAGAGGACGGGCGTGCGAGGCACAATCCCGCCAGGGTCCGGCACAGCGGGATTGGCCCTATTGTGGCATAATTAGGCGGGCCTGTCAACGAACACAAAAATCCGACGTTGCGGAACGGACGACACCACGGAGACACGGAGACACGGAGATTTTTAAGGGGTAACTATGCAGTCCGTAGGGTGGAGCAGAGTAAGCGGTCATTGACAGCGCAGTGAAGAATCCAGCGTTACCCCGATTTTGCCATGAATCGTCGTCCTTTCCCAACGTCGCGGCCAGGCCAGATTCTTCGCGGCACTCAGAATGACAAATTTCTTTTAGTCCATTCTCCCAAATCTCCGTGTCTCCGTGTCTCCGTGGTGTCGCCCGTTCTTCGCGCTCTTCGCGGTGCAAAAGGCTTGCACAGACGGGCCGCGCCGGATATAGTAGTAAGGCTATGCCGATCCGTTTACCGCCGGGGCGGGCGCTGATTTTCCTGGCCTTGGGGGCCGCGCTGGGCCTGTCGGTCTTGCCGCTGGGACCGGCGCGCCACAGCAGCTATTTTTTCAGCGAAACGGGCCACGCGGTCAGTGGGCGTTTTCTGGACACCTGGATCGGCGGGCACACTTATACCGAAAGCATCCAGTTGAACGGCTATCCCATCAGCGACCCGATCACGCAGACGAGCGCGTTGGACGGCCGGCCCTACCGGGTGCAATGGTTTCAGCGCGTGCGGCTGGAAGCGCATCCCAGCCAAGCGCCGCCCAACGACGTGCTGCTGGGGCAGTTGGGGCGCGAAAGCGGCGTGCCGACGGGGGCGGAGGCGGCGTTCGCCCGCTTGCCCGCCCCGCCAGGGCTGGGGGCGGATGGGCAGTGGTTCCCTGAGACCGGCCATCTGGTGCGCGGCCCGTTTCGTGCATTTTGGCAGCAATACGGCGGGCGGGCGCAGTTTGGCTACCCGATTTCGGAAGAGTTTACGCAGCACCTTAGTGACCGCGACTTCACAGTGCAATATTTTGAGCGCAGCCGCCTGGAACGCCCAACGGGGCCCAGCGCAGTGCAAGACGTGACGCTGGGCCTGCTGGGCCTGGCGCTGTATCAGCCGCCGGCGGGCACCCCCACGCCGGTCGGCCCCTAGTCGGGAGACACCCCATGCACGGGCAAGCCTATCTTCGCAAAGGCATCATCACCCGCCTCAACACCACGCTGGAAGATTACCTGTGGCTGACCGCCCAGGTGCCGGAAGACCGGCTCGACGCGGTGCCGCCGGGTGCCGCCGGATCGGTGCGCGCCGCGCTGCTCGACTTGGCAGTAGACCTCGACACGCGGGCCTATCCGCTGCTGATCGCGCTGGTCGAAGGGCAGGAGTCGCCGCCGCCGTCCCCTGCCGAGGTGGTGGCGCGTCGCCGCACGGCTTGGGAAGATGCCGACCTGATGATCGCCATGAAGCAGATTCGCTACCGCTTCCAGGCCACCGAGTCGCTGCTGACCGACACGCTGGATGCCGGTTGGGGCACTGCGTCGGGCGCACCGACCCCGCTGGCGCTGGCCGCCTTCGCCCTGTGGCGGCAACTGCTGGTCCGCCTCGACGCGCTGGCAACACTGGTGGCGGCGCTGTATGCGCTCTAACGCTTGTCGTTCAGATAATGATGTGGAAAGTGGAACGTGAAATAGAGGAGTGAGCACCCCCAGG
>JALYUO010000196.1 GCA_030853735.1 Chloroflexota bacterium | reverse complement strand
GATCATTCCAACTGACCAGCCTCTATTCTGTCTTCGACTCAACACTCAACACTCAACACTCAACACTCAACACTCGTCGTAACCCGGCGTGCTTGCCCGGTCAGGCGCAGCAAGGGCAGGGCCGGCGCAGCCAATAGGGCCAGCGCCGCGCCGACCAGGGGATCGAAGGGCGGCCAGGCAAGCTGTGGATAGGGCGAGTAGACCCACCAGCCGGCATGGGTGAACCAGATCGCCAGCGTCACCGCCAGCGACAAGGCTAGGGCCAAGCATACGCCAGTGTCGCGCCGCCGCCACAGTTCGCGCCGATAGCGGCTGTGGCGGCTCAGGCGACCCAGCGCGCGCAAGGCCCACCCCAGCGCCAGCAGTCCACCGATCAGGACCGCAGCGCCGCCCGCCGGGGCTTGGCGATAATAGATCAGCAAGAACGCACCCACGCCCACCCCGCCAGTGCCGCCCAACAGCGCGGCGCGGATGCGGCGTTGGCTACGCACGGCCCCCCCACTCGGATCGGCGGTGCGGTGCGAAAAGCCGCGCGCTTCCATCGCCTCGGCCAAGCTGATCGCCCGGTCGAGGCCACCAGCCAGCAACGGCACGGCCAACGGCAACGTAGCACCAGGGCCACGAAAGCGGTGGCCCCGCAACTGCTGCGCCTCGTGGATCTCCCGCAGGCGCGTGATCGTTTGCGGCACGTAGGCCAAGCCAATCGCCGTGACCAACCCCGCTTGCGCGAAAGCCGCCGGAATCGCGCGCAACAGCGCGTAGGTGTCGGCCCCCAGGTTGAACGTGCCGGCCACGATCAGCACCACGACCACGGCCAAGCCGCCTAACGCGCCGTAGGCAAAGCCTTCCACCGTCAGCAGCCCACCGATCAGGGGCCACGCACGCGGCAGGGTGCCCAGCACCGTCGCGCCGAAGTGCGATCCCAGCCCGTTGAACAGCGCCGCGACCGTCGCCAGGATCAGGCCGACGCGCAGAAACCAACCCCAACTGTGGCGGCGTGGGTCAGCGGCATCCGGGCTGGCAGCGCGCTCATAGGCGGCGGCGGCTTCGTCTACTGCCCGCGCCGCCAACGCGATCAGCAGCAGATAGAGCGGATTGCGCGTGAGCAACGCAGCCAAGCCCGCCGCCGCCAACCAGAGCAGCCAGGTGCGGGTGTGATAGGCTGTCGCCACGCGCAATCCTCCGCCGGTTAGCGCGCCACGCGGCGGGTTCGCAAGCGGCTGCCGCCGGCCAGCAGCGCCAGCGCGAGGATCGCCAGCGTGACCGGCACCGGATCGGCTCCGCCGCCGGTATTGGGCATCCCCGGATAGGGGTTGGCCGTGCCGCCGCTGCCACCGGGCAGGTGGGTCGGCTGGCCGTTCGCCAGGTAGTCGCTATAGCGCACCGGCAGCACGGCTCCGGCGAGGGCGGGCAACGCCTGATAGGTGGCCCCGGCGTTGTCGTCGGCTTGGCTGGCCTGATAGCGGAACGCACCGCTCGGATTTTGCAGGCTGAGGAGTAGGTCCAGCGGGCCTTTGCCGCTCTGCCGCCAACTTGCGCCCGCCGCATCTTCGCCCGCCGCACGCAAGCCCATGATCACCAGCGCGGTGGAGTTGCTGTCGCTGTCCGCGCCCGGCCCTTTCTGGTAGGCGAAGCCGCCGTCCGCGTTCTGCTGTGCGTGCAGATAGGTGAGCGCCTGCCCGCCGCTGGAGCGCGTGCTGCCGTGCCCGGCTAGGGCTTGCAGCACCAGACCGGTGGTGTTGGTGTCGGCTTTGCCGGCTTCTTTGGAGCCGTCAAAGGCCCAGCCGCCGTCCGTCGCCTGCGCGCCCACCAGCCAGTCGAGCGCCGGGCCGGGCACGTTCTGGCCGGTCGCGCTCAGGGCCAGGATCACCAGCGCCTGGCCGGTCACGTCTTTGCCGTAGTGCCCGCTGGCCGTATCATAGCTGTCGGTGATCACTTTCAGCAGGTCCACGCCGCCGAAATTGTGCAACTCCAATGCGGGACCGGCGGCTACCTGGGCGAGGATCAGTTTCGCCGCCGCACCGGGGGTCTTGGCATAGTCTTTGGCCTTGCCGGCCAGGAAGCCGAGTGGCAGCACGCCGCTTTCGGCGACGGGAGTGCGTGCCGCCGCCGTCAGGCCGAACAGCGCATCGGCGGTAGACCCCACGCCGAAGCCGGGGAAGGAGCTATCCGGCTGTTGCTGGCCCAAGATCCAGTCGGCCGCTGTCTTCACCGCCGCGTCATACGGACCCGCCACCGGAGCCGCCGCCGCCACCGGCGCAAAGCCGCCGATCAGGGTTGCCAGCAGCAGCACGCTGAGGGCACTCATTTTCATCAGATACGTTCGCTTCAAGGGATCAATCCTCCTCGTAATATGTAATGCGTAATATCACTTGCTGAAACTTTTGCGGCCTGTGTTTTTATAGTGCCAATGATCGGCTTGGGCAAGAAAAAACCCTCTCCGGCAGGGAGAGGGGGCCAAGTACCGACAGGATACGGGCCGCACCGCAGCCCGGCTCCCACCCCCTTTCGCGCGAAGGATGTGGAGCAAACCAACGTGGTGGGTAGTCTGACTTGTCGCCTGTCGCGGCGGCTTACAGTTGCGGCACAGCGCCGGACTCGAACCGGCTTCCCCCAGCGGGTCGCAGGCATCCGGGCCTGCAACGCCACGCGGTTGCATCAATTGGAAAAGTGGCCTGGGCGCGCCGCCCATGCGGACCGAGTATAGCACAGGCCCGCCGCCCGCGTCAAGGGCGCTGCGCGGGTAAGGTTTAGTACGGTTGGCATAGATTCTGCTCTGCACGGGGTAAAGGCGCGTCATCTACAACCCTTGGTCTGTTGCGGATGAAAATAGCAGGTTCGTTCTAAAGGAGTGTGTCATGAGTACAGTGGTAGGCTTATTCGATAACAGTAATCAGGCGCAGGCCGCGATTGAGCAGCTGCGGACGGCGGGTATTCCGTCGGAGCAGATTTCGCTCGCCATGCGCGACAGCAGCGAAGCGAAAGTGGTCGCCGAAGAGGCCGGAGTCGGCACGGGTGTTGCCACCGGCGCGGTCGGTGGCGGTATCTTGGGCGGTTTGGCCGGCTTGTTGGTCGGCATCGGCGCACTCGCGATTCCCGGCGTTGGCCCCTTGATCGCCGCCGGACCGCTGGCCGCCACCCTGTTGGGCGCGGGCATTGGGGCCGCCACGGGCGGGCTGATCGGCGCGCTAGTGGGGGCCGGCGTGCCGGAAGACGAAGCGCGGCTGTATCACACCGGCGTGGAGCGCGGGGGCGTACTGGTCACGGTGCATGGCAGCGATGACCGCGATGCCGAGGTGCGGAGCATTCTGCAAAGCAGCGGGATGCGCGACGTACAAGCCGATGCGGCGAACTACAGCGATCCGAACTATCGCTACGGCACCCCTGCGACGGGTGGCGTGGGCGGCGAAGCCG
>JALYUO010000221.1 GCA_030853735.1 Chloroflexota bacterium | reverse complement strand
GGCTGCGTAGCGGTAGCGGCGAGTTCCAGTCGCCGCGGCCCCCGCTTTATGAACAACCTGACCGCAGAGGTGGGCGGGTAGCACGGCAGCAAAAAGGGCGGGCGACGCACGTCACCTGCCCCAGCCGCCGGCGCGCCCTAACGCGGCTGCAAGAAAATCACCGTGTAGTAGTACATCCCGTTGCCGTCTAGCGCTTGGCCCACCCCGACCAGGGTCCATTGGTCCATCATGATAATCGCACGATGTTCGGCGCTGTTCATGTAGCCTTGATACGCCTGCTCCACGCTCTGAACGGTCGGGTAGTTGTTCTGGGCGATAATTTCGCCGGCCAGCGCATAGCCGATATTGCGATCTTGCATCATGTTCAAGAAGCGTTGGCCGTCGGGGGTGACATGGCTGAAATAGTGGCGGTTCGCCATGTCGCCGGCGCGGTCACGGGCTAGACTGATCAGTTGCGGGTCCAGGCTGACGGCGCGCAGGCCGGCGGCTTGGCGGGCGGCGTTGATGCGGCCCAGCAGTTGCGCTTCCATATCGTTGACACCAGCAGCGGGCGCGGCCCCTGTTGCCGCGGCGGCGCTTTTGTCGAACGCGCCTTTGCCCAACTGGCTCAACAACACTTCGTAGGGGCTGCCGGCGTTCTCTGGGTGGCGCTCCATGCGGGCGCGCTCAAAATATTGCACTTGCAGCCCGTTCTCCGCGATCAGTTCAGAGATCGGATAGCCGAGGATACGCACATCGCCGTGGCTGTGCCAGTAGCTCAGGAACGGCTCGGCCAGCGCGTGGTGGGTCGCGGCGATGTAGGCGCGCCCAGGGCTATCGGCAAACGGTGCGGCAGTGGCGAAGGTGCGCCCGGTGGCGGCCTCTGCGCCCAGCCGGCCCAACAAGACTTCGTAGGGGCTGCCGGCGTTCTCTGGGTGCAACTCAAACCGTTGGCGCTCAAAATATTGCACCAGCCGCCCGTTCTCCCAGGTCTCTTCGGCCAGCGGATAGCCGAAGGTCGGCACCCCGCCATACGCCTGGAAAAAGTTGACAAAGCCGGCGGTTTTGACCGCGTGGCCGGTGGCCGGGAAGTTGAGGACGGCGCTGTTGCCGTCGAGGGGAGCGGCGGCGGCGCGGCGCGGCGTGGTTAGGCTGGGGCTGAGAAGAGCCAGCGCGAAAGTGCAGGCGAGGACAACGGTGGCGATAGTGCGCCGCTGCGACTGCGAGAGCTTAAACACGGGGTTCTCCTTACTTGAATCCTGTACCGCTCGTAAGGTCCAATGGGCTTATCGTACCAGACTTTTGCTACGCCTGTCTATAGTCAATGTGGGCTGTAACCGGTACTAACCGCCAATGTGCCACTCGATTGCTACGAAAAGCGGGGTCTCTTATTGTCTAGTTTGGGCCAGCCGGCCTGCGCGGGCGGGCGGACCTAACCCCCCAACCCCCTTCCCTACGAAGGAAGGGGGAGCACGACGGGGGCTACCCTGGTCCTGATTATGACGACCAGTACGGCGTAGACTCCCCCTTCCTTCGTAGGGAAGGGGGTTGGGGGGGTTAGGTCCGCCCGCCCGCGCAAACCGATGCGGCGTAGCCGCCGGAGTGGGGCCGGCTGGCCTTTGCGCGGCGCGCTGGGGTATAATGGCCCATGCGCTATTTTGTCTGCCTGGAGTCGGATACAAACGGGGCGAGCCTAGCCCATGTGCAGGGCTTGCCCGGCTGCTATGCGCGCGCCGCCGACGAGCGCGCCGCGTTGGAGCAGTTGCTGGACGCGATTCCCGCCTACTGGGACTGGCTGCGCGGGCACGGGGTTCGCACGCCCGGCCCCAACGACGTGGGCGAGGTGACGCTGGCGGTGGTCGAAATTGTGCGCGACTGTGCCCCCGGCGCACAGCCCCTGTTCCAATATGAAACCCAGCCGATCAGCCGGCAGAGCGTCGGGGTTTGCTTGGAGCGCCTGGCCTATAGCCGGCATGACCTGCTGGCGGCGTTGGCGCAGTTGCCCGCCGCCGCGCTGGGGCCAGAGAGCGCGTGGGGCGGGCGGTTGGTCACACAGGCCGCCAATGAACGCTGGTATACCCGCCTGTTGGGGCCGAGCAACCGGCTGGAAAGCAGCCGCACGCCGCTAGAACGGCTGGTCCATGTGCGCGAGGCGGCGGTGCGCCAGATCGACAGCCTGCCCGACGCGGCCTATGGGCGGGTTTGGACCCGTGGCGGCGAGCGGTGGAGCCTACACAAAATCTTGCGCCGCATGATCGAGGCCGAACGCGAACAGGTGGCCGGCCTCGCGGGTGGGCAGCCGGTGGAAAAAGCCGCCAATCCGGTGGATAACTGTGGGGAAAATGTGGATAATTGTGGATAGATGCCCATATACAGTGGAAAAGTCTGTGGAAAAGCCATAGTGCGTATAGAAGGACAGGCCGCTCATGCCAACGATTCCCGCGCCACTGCTCAAGCAACTCTATAGCCGGGGTAGCCTGCGGAACACCGCTGCCGGCTGGGAGTTCCAGATGCGAAACCCGCTGGCGACCGCGCAACTGATCGGCATCGGCCTGACGTGCGACGGTGCGGCGGTGCCGGCCACGGCGATTGGGGTGCAACAGGCCGACCTGCCCGCGCCACGCCCGGCGACCGCGATCACGGCAGACGCGCCGTTGGCCTTTGCCGTGGGCGTGACGACGGTGGTGCAAGTGAGCGGCGCGCATCTCACTTCCGGTCCTCATGCGTTATCTATTCGGGCGGACACCCGCGAAATCGGCTCCGTGACGATTGCGGTGCGCGACACGGTGGCCGAGTAGGAGCGCAGCGGCGACCGGGCGGCGGAAGGGCGAGGCGACGATGGGACGGACGGTATTGGTAGACGGCTATAACGTGATCCGGCGCGACCCGGCACTGGCGCGGCTGGAACGGATCAGTCTGGAGCGCGCCCGCGATACCCTGCTGGCCTGTATCAACGGCTCGCTGCAATTCCGCCACGACGAGGTGACGGTGGTGTTTGACGGCGCGAACAGCCTAGAGGCGGGGGTCTGGGGCGCACGCACGTTCCGACGGGGCCGCGTGCGCGTGGTCTTTTCACCGCCCGGCGAGAGCGCCGATGCGGTGTTGCAGCGCATGGCTACCACGGCCCCGCGCGGCACGCTGGTGGTCACCGACGACCGCGAGATCCGCGACAGCGTGGCCCGCGCCGGGATCGGCAGCACCAATCTAACCCCGCGCGTCCCGCCGCGCCCCGCCGCGCCGCGCGCCAACGGCACCTCGATCAAAGAAGACGATTACGCGCCGGATCGCCCCGCCCCCAAGAAAGGCAACGGTCGCCGTGCCCCGCGCAAGCGCAATCGCGCCCCCGGCGACCTGGGCTGGTAGGGGCCAGTGTTCCTGCCGACCTACCGTTACACGCCCGCTATCACCGAGGCGCTGGCCGAATTGGAACGGCTGCGGGCGGCGTGCGCGGATCTCACGCCCGATCCGGCGCGGCTGGCGGGCTTGCGGCGGGCGGCCTGGGCGCGGCGGGCGGCGGCGGCGGGGACGCTGGATGGGCTGGCGATTATGCCC
>JALYUO010000220.1 GCA_030853735.1 Chloroflexota bacterium | reverse complement strand
CCAGAGAGCACTGCTCTCTGGCCCGATCTGTTGCCCGGCCCAGCCGACAACCCACAAGTGGAAATCTGCCGACGTAACCAGCGCGGCGGCTGCGTAGGCTGAAAGGGAAGAGGCCGGCGAGTTGCTGTTAACCATAGCGCACAGCCCGCGTAAGGCGATCCGGTATTTTCGTAGGAAGATCATCTCGGTGGGCAACGCGCAATTTTAACCAAGCGGCACGCTTGACCAACAGACAAAATCTGCGGTATAATAGCGGTGTTGTAGCTGTTCGCTACTCTCCATCCAGACAGCTGCGGTCGCTGAAATTTAGAACCTCAATGCCCTGGCGACGGCGCTAATCCGTGTGGAGCCGCGTCGTGCAACCACTGCGCTGTGTCGGAGATTTGCCCAGTTCGGAATCGTGAAACTCTTTCAAGCAGAAAGGAGATGCTCTACCCGTTAGTCGTGATTTTGGTGGCTCGCTACTAGGATACACGTTTAAGATCCCCGCTTCTTAAGGCAAGGAGAACCTCATCATGAACAAGCGTCAATGGCTCTCTGCACTGCTCGCCGGTGGCGTGTTAGCAGCAGTGGGCATCGGCAGCCAAACCTCACTGGCACACCCCGCCGGCAATGCTGATCTAGCGGTGACCGCTCAGGGCGTTACCCCGCGCAAGGATGACGGCTTTGATGCCCTGCCCACCGGGTTGAAGGCCGTCTCGTACTCCACGCTGGTGAATATGGGCAAGGTCCATCCCAGCACAGCCGGCGGCGGCCCGGCGCAGGCGGATCCGCTGTACAAGCACGTCCCGCAACTGAACATCACCTGGGGGCCGCCTGTAGATATATCTGCGAACTCGGGCGGTACCTATGGCACCAACGAGCCGGGAGCCTCAATGCACCCGACGAACCCGCTCTTGGCACTGGCCGGGGGCAATACTTACAGCCCCAGCCCCATTCACGCCAACGTCGAGACCACCACGGACGGCGGGGCCACTTGGCTACGCCAACCGTCCACCAATGTCTCGTCAGATGGTGACGGGGTGCCTATTTGGGTGCCGGGGGTCAACGCCGGCAACACCGCCCTCTATTCGGCGCTACAGGCGGTGGGCAGCTACGCGCAACTGTCGTTGAGTCGCTCCACCAACGCCGGGCAGACCTTCACCGACCTGGGCAACACACCGGCGATCCCCAATATGTTCAACGACCGCGAATATCTGTGGAAGGATCGCAATCCGGCCAGCCCCTTCTACGGGCGGATCTATATCACCTTCACCCTGTTCGATCAAGGCGGCTCGGGTAGCTATAACGGCATCATCGTGCGTTATACCACCGATCAGGGTGCGACCTGGAGTACCCCCGTGGGGTTGGTCGATCCCACCGTCCTGAATACGCAGGGTCTCAGCCAGTTTGGTTCGCTCGCCACCCTGCCCAACGGCCACGCGGTGGCGATGTGGCGGCAAGGCACCTTCGGCGGGACCAACACGACCAAATTCAAGTGGTCGCGCTCAACGGACGGCGGGGCCACCTTCCCCATCTCCGGCACGATTGCCACGATTCCGGTCAACCAGTCCATCAGCTTCAACAGCACCTCGCCGGGGGGCTTCCGCTGGGGCGATGGACCCGATATTGCCGCCGACCCTAGCGACGGTACGTTGTATGCCAGCTGGATTTCGCTGCGCGTGGCCGGCAACACCTCGACGGCGGCGACCTATGTCAGCCGCTCGACGAATGAAGGCGCGACGTGGTCTACGCCGGTGATTGTGGACAATACCCAGCCCACCCGCTATCAGTATATGCCCTGGGTCAACGTCTCGAAAGATCATACCGTCCATGTGACCTACGGCGGGCAGGCCAGCGCCACCGCCTCCAGTGTGGCCCAGTTCTACGCCCAATCCACCGACGGCGGGTTAACTTGGAGCTCCCCCTTTATGTTGAGCAGTGGTGCCTATACCGCAACCGGCTTTATGGGTGACTACCAAGCGAACGACATCGGGGCAGATGCGGGTAGCGGCGGCACCTTGTTCGCTACCTGGACCGATGTGACGAACGGCGAGCGCCGCTATGGCCGCTTCGGCACCTATGTGGTGGGTACGCCGACCCCCACTCCCACCGGCACGTTGCCGACCGCGACAACCACGCCCACGTTTACCCAGACCCCGACGGCGACGGGCACGGCCACGCCCACGGCGACCCCCAACCCCTGCTTGGTCTACGCGATCACCGCCGGCACGGGTACGATTGTGCCGGGCACCACCAACACCGGCAACGCTTGTGATGACTGCACGACCACC
>JALYUO010000219.1 GCA_030853735.1 Chloroflexota bacterium | reverse complement strand
GGTGGTCGTGCAGTCATCACAAGCGTTGCCGGTGTTGGTGGTGCCCGGCACAATCGTACCCGTGCCGGCGGTGATCGCGTAGACCAAGCAGGGGTTGGGGGTCGCCGTGGGCGTGGCCGTGCCCGTCTGGGTCGGGGTCTGCGTGATGGTGGGGGTCAGTGTGACCGTGCTGGTGCGGGTCGCCGTCGGCAACGTGCCGGTCGCCGTCGGCGTAGGCGTGCCGCCGCCGCAGCTCGGGAACTTGAAGCTACCGACGTGCATCCGCCACCCAGCGCCGCTCGTCACCGGCACATATTCACTCACAAACCAGAAGGTGCAATCGTCGGTGGGATCCACGGTCATGTCCGTGTAGTCACCCCAGCGGTTGCCGCCGCCGGTCTGCGAACCGGTGCCTTCGATGATCGAACCTTCGCCCTGCGGCATCGTGCCGATGGGATCCGTGCTTAGGCGGCCGGTATAGCGGATGCTGGGAAACAGTGTCGTGTTGGCCGCGCTATAACCCAGGCCAATATTGCCCGTGCGGTCCATTGCCAGACTGCCCATCCAACGATGGATACCGTCGGTGACACCAGGGGCATAGGTGCCCTCTTGGAAGATAGTCGGAGTAGTAGCGAGGTTGCGAACTTCCCACCAGCGCACACCCGACACCGCGCCGCTGGGGCCGGCACCGGCATCCACCGATTGGTTGGTCAACAGCGACTCGTAGGTGCCCATGTTGCGATAGGCCAGGCGGAAGAGCGGCCGCTGGCGGTAGCCTTGATGGTCAAGTTTGTTGGTCGTTCCGGGCTGCGGAATACAAGCCCGTCCGGCACACAGGGAAAACATGGAGTTGAAGGGTGCGGTCGCCAGGGTATTCGCCAGGGTAAAGGTGGAATTGGCAGGTGTCGGGAAATCCACATGGAACTTCCAGAAGGTCAAGCCGTCCGAGGGCGCGCCATACGGCCCATTGTTGTCCTGCGAACCCATATACACTTCGTCGCTGCCGGCCGGCGGCGGGGTGATGCCGTCAAGGTCCGCCGGCAACAAGCCGTCGCCAACTACATAGGCCGGCGTGGGCTGGGCAATAAAGGAGATGACCTGCGGAGTCGGGTTGCCAACCAGCATCTGCGCGCGGTTCAGCGCATACGCGCCCACGCCCTGGAACGGACCACCGCTACCCTGGAACTCGCGCGTACTGATAAAGTACGCATTCGGTCCCATGCCATACTTGGGATAGTCGGGGAAGTTCGGACCGGTGGTGAAGGCATAGCGGTAATAGGTGCCCGTGGGATCGGGGCCGGTGGAAAGCGCAACGCAGTTAAAGAAGGGCGGGCCGGTGTTGGGACTGGTAAACTGGCTCAACAACCACCGGTCGGCGAGCTGATCATAGAGTACCACCGGATCACCGGCGTTGTCAGTTTGGCAGAGACCGCCAAAGCCGGCAAAGAGCGTGTTGATGTTGGCCGGTCCGAAGAGCGATGTACCGGTTTTGTTAAAAATCTGGAACTGGGCGTTGCCCATCGCCACGTAATTGTTTGGGCCGACTTCGCCGTTGGGATCGGGCGGCGCGCAGCCACCACAGCCAATGGTCGAGTCGAAGCTAACGATGGGGCCGGGAATCGCCGGTGCACCGGCCTGGCGCTGAACGACGGGGTCAATCGTTTTCCCGGCGGTCATCTTGGCCGGCGTATCACCGCGCTCATTCTCATCGCGGAACCCTTTGGCCGATTGGCTCGTGAGCGGGACTATTGAGCGTAAGGGGGGCGAGACATCGAACTGGACCGCATTACTGGTGCCACGATAGATGGCGCTGGCGGTTGGGCCGTTGGGCGCGGGCGTACTGGAAGTGGGGAGCGCCGCCTTAGCGGCCCCGCCAATGCCCAAGACAGCGATGACCGCTGCCAACGCCGCCACCCGATAGGGTCGCATAATCATGCTGGTGATCTCCATTCCTTGTGCGAGACGAAAGTGCTAATAGGACCAAGACTAGGGGCGTGGAGCAACGCAAGAGCCTCCTGCAAACTCCTTTCCGTATGACAGAGGAGATAGACTGGGCCGCTTAAAGAAATCTCCGGGCTGTAGGAGGTTGAGCAAAGGGTACAGGTGGTACAAGGCTGCGTGCGCGTAAGGTCGGAGTCCCCTCTGCACACTCCTTACCTATGTTTTGTCATTATAGTCGGCGCTGTCAGGTGTTGTCAAGATTGCCGGCAGCGATAGCTGTGGTTCGTCGGGCCGGCTAGGGAGGAGCAAAGCGGGCCGGCGAACAGTGTTCGCCGGCCCGATCTGTCTAGGGT